>CAJUKL010000014.1:0-9955 GCA_910587195.1 uncultured Clostridia bacterium
GATAGGAAAAAGTCGTGATAATCAAATGGGAAGCAATGATGAAAGAGAACAGACATTAAATCAGTTGTTGTCCGAAATGGATGGTTTTGATGCATCAAAAGGTGTGGTAATTTTAGGAGCAACAAATCGCCCAGAAGTATTAGATAAAGCACTTTTGCGTCCGGGACGCTTTGACAGGAGAGTTATTGTAGACAAACCGGATTTAAAAGGGAGAGAAGATATTTTAAAAGTGCATAGTAAAGAGGTAAAATTGAGTCATGATGTAGATTTACACCAAATTGCATTAGGCACAAGTGGCGCAGCAGGTGCAGATTTAGCAAATATTGTAAATGAAGCTGCCTTACGAGCTGTCCGTTTTGGAAAAGAAAAAGTGGAACAATGTGATTTGATGGAAGCAGTTGAAATTATTATTGCAGGTCAAGAGAAAAAAGACCGCATTATGACAGAAAGTGAAAGAAAAATTGTTGCATATCACGAAGTTGGTCATGCGTTAGCAACTGCGTTGCAAAAAAATACGCAGCCTGTACAAAAAATTACGATTGTTCCTAGAACTATGGGAGCATTAGGTTATACCATGCAAATGCCAGAAGAAGAAAAATACTTAATGAATAAAGAAGAAATTCTTGACCAAATTACTACCTATTTGGCAGGACGTGCAGCAGAAGAAGTAATCTTCCATACAATTACAACAGGTGCTTCTAATGATATTGAAAAAGCAACTGAGTTAGCGAGAAATATGGTTGCACAGTATGGTATGAGTGAACGTTTTGATATGGTTGGATTAGAAAGTATTCAAAATAGATATTTGGATGGTAGAAATGTGCGCCATTGTGCAGAAACTACTTCTGCTGAAATAGATGAGGAAGTGTTGCATATTATCCAAAAATGTCATAAAAAAGCAATTTCTCTTTTGGAAAATAATCAACCTTCTTTGCATAAAATTGCAATGTTTTTGTTGGAAAAAGAAACTATCACAGGACAAGAATTTATGGAATTGCTAAAACAAGATGATAAAAATATAACTTTAGATTAACAGTATTAAAAAAGCCCTAGAATGATTAAATTCTAAGGCTTTTTTAAAATTGCGGGGGCTGGATTTGAACCAACGACCTTCGGGTTATGAGCCCGACGAGCTACCGAACTGCTCCACCCCGCGTCAATATACACAAATTACTTTACTACTTAGTATACACCTTTATTTACCATTTGTCAAATACAAAGCAAGCAAAATTCTTTTTATAAAAAGATAGGCAATTCCTTACCTATCTTTTTATCTTTATTTCTGATTAATGACAACAACCATGATGTCCGCCATAATTTGTTGTTGTAACACAAGAACCATCACAATATCCGCTGCTGTGGTTATAACCACAGTAAGTAACACCATCATGTGTATGACGACCTATTTCAGTACAGCTATCTATGGTACAAACTGCTGGACAGCTTGTATATGCTTGTGCTCTTCCATGATGTCCGTGGGCAAAAGCTGGGAGTGCAAAGCAAGCAGATGACAATACTGCAGCAGCTCCTAGTGCCAACAATTTTTGAATACGCATTGTAAACTCCTCCTTTCCGAGTTTTTAGAATAAATTTTCCATATATTTTTATTATATCTTCATTTTGTACAGAATGCAATACTTAATTTTATTAATATTTCATTAATATTGACGAATTTATTTTCTAAATAAAACTTTTGCTTGCTTCATATTTTCTATAATAGAAACACCAAAAGGACATCTTTTTTCACAAGCACCACAAGCAATACAATCTCCTGCTTTTACATCAAGTGCCATATAATGTTGAAAAACGGTTTCTGGAATTTCTCCTTGTGCTTTTGCTAAGTTTAAAAATTTTGTCACAGATGCTATATCAATTCCTTTTGGACAAGGTGCACAATGTCCACAATACATGCAGTGTCCCTGCCAACTGATTTTATCAAAAGTAGAAAAAATAGTTGCATAATCTTTTTCTTCTTCTTTTGCAGATTCATAATACAATGATTTTTTTAAATCCTCTATGGAACGTACTCCAGAAAAAACTGTTGCTACTGCCGGACGTGTCAAAGCATAATGAATACATTGACTTGACGTCATTGCTTTTCCGGCTGGAGAATAATTTGAAAGCAAATCTCCACCACCAAATACTTTCATAACGGTAATACCCACGCCCAAGCGCTGACAAGTTTCATAAAGTTTTTCTCTTTGTGGGTCTAAGTTAAACAAGGGTTTTTGATAACTAGATTCTGCCCATAAAGTTTCTACATCTTCATCGCCGGGCAACAAGTCATAGCAAGGATTAACACTAAACATCAGCACTTCAATCAAACCGCTATTGACTGCTTCTAAGGCAACAATCGGATTATGACTACTTAAACCAATATGATTTATTTTGCCCTGCTTTTTTAATTCTAAAGCATATTCCATAATTTCGCCCTCTACAATTTGCTTCCATGTTTTGAGAGAGTCCACATAATGTATCATCCCAATATCAATATAGTCTGTATTCAAATTTTTTAGCATTGTTTCGAAAGCTGTTTTTACTTCTTTGATATTTCGAGTTGCTTTATATTGCTCATTTTGCCATATTGTACATAAATGTCCCTGCAAAACAAATTTTTCTCTTTGGTGATGAATAATATTTCCTACACGTTTATGTAATTCTGGGTTTGGACTATACATATCCATGCAGTTTATGCCCTGTTCTAATGCAAGAGCAAACATTTCTTTTACAAAACTTTCTTCTTTTTCTAAAAAACCTTCACAACCTAGTCCGATTTCACTAACTTCTAATCCTGTTTTACCAAGTTTTCGATATTTCATAATCAATATTTCCTCCTATCTATAATAAACTATTATAAAAATATCCCCTTGAAACAAGGGGATAAAAATATTATAAATTTAATTCAGAAACCCATTGCGCAAGTTGCTGTTTTGATGCGCCTCCAATAAAAAGTTTTCCTTTTAGCCAATTAGATTTTGGATATTGATTTTTTAAATTATTTTCGCATTTTTCAATTCCGCTGCCACCTGATGTTGCAAATGAAATGATATTTTTTCCTGTAAAATCATGAGATTCCATAAAAGTATTTATAATTGTAGGTGCAATATACCACCATACAGGAAAGCCGAGCAATATTGTATCATATTCTGCAATGTTTACTGCATTTTCTGCCATGGGTGGACGGAAATCCAAATCTTTCATTTCGATAGAACTGCGACTTTTAGGATTTGTCCAGTCAAGGTCAGCGGAAGTATATGCTACTTGTGGTTTAATCTCATATAAATCTGCGCCTGCTACTTCTGCCAATGTTTTTGCAATCGCCTGTGTTGTACCACTTGCAGAAAAATAAGCAACTAATGTTTTCCCCATTTTCATACATTCCTTTCTTTGTAAATATAATTTCTTATTTTTTTATTACGATGATTTCCAATAATAAAATAGTATATCTTATTTTTTCTTATTTGTCTAATACCTATCTTGCATATGGAATGATTCATTTTTTACATATCTTAATTTTATTTTAAAAAGCCGTTGATAATTTGTTGTTCTGCTTCTTTTTCTGTTAAACCTAATGTCATCAGTTTTGTTAATTGGTCACCTGCAATTTTACCAATCGCTGCTTCATGTATTAATGTTGCATCAATATGATTTGCTGTAATTTCTGGAATAGCTGCCACAACACCATGATCCATAATAATGGCATCACATTCCGAATGACCATAACATTCCGAATTGCCATTGATAATAGAACGAAATACTTGTTTTGAATTATCTTTTGCAACAGAACGAGAAATTAAATTTGCGCTAGAGCCTTTTCCTTCTAATTCCACTTCAAAAGAAGTTTCTGCTGTTTGTTTTCCATGCGTCATAATTTTTTCTTTGATGATTAAGGTTGCGCCATCTGCAAGTTTTGCAGAAGAAACTCGATTGGTGGAGTCTACACCCTTTAATTGTACGGTATCCATTTCCATATAGCTACCTTGTTCTGCAATAATATGGGTTTGTGGATTAATGATACGTTCTCCAGAGCCATCTCCTTCTCCAATGTGTTTTTCAATATATTTTACTTTGGAGTTTTTGCCCAAAAAGAAGCGATGGATTCCTTCATGCATAGAAGCAGCAGCACCGTTATTATGCACACCACAACCTGCAATAATTACAATATCTGCATTTTCGCCAATATAAAAATCGTTATATACTAAATCATTTACACCTGCTTCTGTAATAATGGCAGGAATATGAACACTTTCCTTTTTGGTGTTTTCTTTTACAATAATATCAATTCCAGATTTTCCATCTGTTTTTCCAACAATCTGTATGTTTGCAGTAGAATTTCTACCTTCACTTTTTCCATTGTTCCGAATATTATAAGCACCAACAGGAATATCATGTAAATCGGAAACCTGTTCCAAAAGTGACTTTAAAAGTGAATCCATATTATTCCTCTCCCTTCATAAAACGGCAGCCTCCTGTTTGGTTTAAAAGAGCAGACAATACTTCCTCTTTTGTACCTTGTTTGCTAATCTCGCCGTTTGCAATCACAATAATCTTATCAGCAATATTTAAAATTCTTTCTTGATGAGAAATAATGACAATCGAACCTTGTATTTCCTCATGCATTTTTTCAAAAATATGAATAAGGTTTTTAAAACTCCAAAGGTCAATTCCCGCTTCTGGTTCATCAAACAAAGAAACTTTTGTTTTTCTAGCTAATACCGTTGCAATTTCAATTCTTTTTAACTCTCCGCCAGACAGACTTGCATTCACTTCTCTGTCAATATAATCTCTGGCACAAAGACCAACTTCAGAAAGATATTGACAAGCAGCAGCAGTACTTAAACTTTTACCAGAAGCCAAAGAAATTAAATCATGCACAGTAACACCCTTAAAACGAACAGGCTGCTGAAAAGCAAAGCTAATGCCTGCTTTCGCTCTTTCTGTAATAGAAAGGGGAGTAATATCTTGTCCATCTAATAAAATTTGTCCACTTTGTGGTGTAATAATCCCTGCAATAATTTTTGCTAATGTGGATTTTCCTCCTCCATTTGGCCCTGTGATAACAACAAATTTGTTATCTTCTATTGTTAAATTGATATTTTTCAAGATACCCTCTTTTCCTTCTGCGGAATAGGATATGTTCTTTAATTCTAACATAGTGATTTTTCCTCCTAAAAAAGGTGTTTATTTAAAATACAATATTGTCTATAACCTCTAAAATTATAACAATTTTACTAGGAAAATGCAATCTTTTTTACAATGAAGAATAGAGAAAAAGAGAATGTTGCCAGATATTGACCATGAGAAAAGCCTGTAAATGCAAGAAATCTGTTTTATTTTATATCGCCAAAAAATTCTATTTTTATACTAGGAAAAGAATAAAAAACATAAAAAGTATATCTACTTCAGAAGGGTGCTTTTTTAAAATTATTTTTATCAACATTGTGATATTTTTCTTCCATTACAAATATTTTCCAATTTTCCGATTTTATCATTCTAATCATATACTTTCACAAAGTTACTATCTGTTTTTTAGAAATCAATCATAGATTGCAATTTTTATAGAACAAATGTAAAAAGTTTCTTTTAAAAATATACTATGTGAACAAATGTTCTCCTGATTGATTTGTGAATTTTAGATAAAATATATAAAAATTATAGGGAGATAATATAGACTTTATAAGTTTTATGTGGTAGTATGAAAAAATCATAGAGATAACGAAAATAAAAGCCATATTTTTTGTATAAATTATACAAGATTTGGTATTAAAGGGGGAATTATTTTGAAAATAAACAGAGTAAAATTATATGGAATGTTGTTGTTATTGACCAGTGTTCCGAGTACTTTTGTTTTTGGTGCAACAGATATTACAGGACATTGGGCAGAAAAAACAATAATAGAATGGCAAAACAAAGGCAAAATTAACGGCTATGAAGATGATACCTTTCGTCCAGATGCTTCTATTACCAGAGCAGAGTTTGTTCATTTATTAAATTCGGTTATCTCTTTGGAAAATAGCGTTGCTATCCATTTTGATGATGTTACTGAAAAGGATTGGTTTTATCAAGATGTTGTCAAAGCTGCTGGAAGTCATATTATTGCAGGCTTTGAAGATAATACTTTCCGTCCAAACGAAAAAATAACCAGAGCACAAGCAGCACTTATTATAAAAAATGTTTTACAGCTTCCTGATGATACGGTTTCTGTTTTTATAACAGATGATGCAGAAATTCCAGACTGGGCAAAACTTGCTGTTTATATGATGTTACATACAGGTTATTTATCGGGTTATGAAGATGGCAGTTTTGCCCCGAACAAAAGTATGACAAGAGCAGAAGCAATTTCTATGCTCAACAGAATCGAAAAAAATACAAATGAAGCCCTTCTAAATACAAATGAAGCCCTTCTAAATGTAAATCAAAATACAAATGAACTCATTCAAAATACAATTCAAAATGTGAATGAAACAACTCAAAATGAAATTTCTGAAAATATAGAAAACCATCCCCAAAATATCATATGGAAAAACGGCGACAATGGAAATGCTTATCATAATGACAAAAGCAAAGAAGAAAAAAAGCCAGAGAAAAAGTCAGAAATCACCATTACAAAAGAGAATATTGCAGATTTTTATGCAAAGACTTTGGAAGATGATGTTATTTTAGTAGTGGATAGTGATGGCATGGAATTATTAGATATGGAATTAAATGGAAAAGTTGAAATTGTTTATACAAAAACACCTCCAGCAGAGCAGAAAAATGTAATTCCTACAATATTTTTGAAGGGTAGCACAAAAATAAAAGATATGACAATTTCTACGCCAGTTATCATAAAATCTGAAAATAATAGCATTGAAAATTTAACTTTAAAAGACAGTGTCACGATTAGAGATACGAAAGTTATCCACATAAACTGTTTGTATGACAAAGAAATAGTTGAAAAGAAGAAAATTTGTATTTCCTTAGATGGAAATACAAATTGCAATATTGCAATTTCCGAATCCGCAGCCATAGAAACTATCTGCCTTTCGGAACAAGCACAAGCGCATATAATAAATCAAGGAAAAATTAAAGAAGTTATTTCTTTTTCACAATATTCGGGGACAAGCATTATAAATAATGGTGTTATTGACAGCTTGATTGCTCTGAAACCAGAAAGCATTACAGCAGAAAATGTAGTAATAGAGCCTGCTATGTTACAAAAGATTACAATTGTTTCACAGCCATCTCAACTGCATTACAAAGAAGGAGAACGTTTTTCTCTTTCTGGCATGTCTTTATTTTTGCAATATCAAAATGGTATTACAAAAGTAGTAGATGATATGTTTTCTTTGTATCACATTCAAACACTTCCAGAAAACAATGCTATTTTGACAGCAAAAGAAGATAAAAAGCCTTTTGTCATTTCTGGGGATACTGTTTCTGTAACAGGTGCTACTCTTGAAATAGAGTATAACAAAGAAATAGAAAACACAGAAAATGTAGAAATAAAGGTAGATACAACAGCACTTTCTAAACTGATTAAAGATTGTAAAATAATATTAGAGGATACAACGATTAGTGATACTGGAAAGGAAATTGCTTTGATAGAATGGTATATCAGTGAAGCAGATTTTCATTTATTAGAAACAGAAATCATAGTTGCAGAACAGTTGTTGTTAAAATCTGATATTACACAAAAAGATGTGCAGCAACAATACGATAAATTGCTTTTAGCTTTGCAGAATTTTGAGCAAAAAAGAATTTTACAAACGACAGTACAACCACCTGTTTTGTTGGTAAGCAATCCAGAACCAGAGTATGATGAAAATGTGATATTTAGCATAGAGAAAAAAGAAAATACAAGCTATTATTATACATTGGATGGTAGCGAGCCAAACACAGAAAGTGCAGAGTATACAGAAGAAGTGACATTATTTCATCCAGAAGATACAAATTCTGTTACAATAAAAGTCATTGCAGTAGAAAATGAAATTTCATCTGCTGTAGCTGAAACAACAATTATTTATCCAACTGTCATTGAACATGTTTCATTTTCTGACTTAAAAATGCCTTCTGTTGGAAAAGAAGTTTTTCCTATTTCTTTGCAAGACACAACAGAATGTGAAATAGAAGCATTTTATTGGAAAGAGGAAGAAACAGAAGTAGAGCGTTTTGACTGGGAAACAGTTTACAGTGTAGATATTCTTTTAAAAGCCAATAAAAATTATCTTTTTAAAGAAACGAATTTGGAAAATATTCCAGAGGAAATTGATGTTATGATAGAAAACGTAGATACAGATAAGCTACATATTTTGCTCACCTTTGCAGCAACCCCTCCAAAACCTACCCAAGAAGAATTAAAAAGAATGGCACTGAAAAATTTAGAAAAATTATTCAGGCTTTCTGTCCCGGTAGAAGCTTCTCAAAGGGAGGATATGAAGTATTGTGAAAAAATCGTATCTGAATATGCACAAAAAGAAATTGGAGAAGATTGGATTGTTACTTTTGAAGCAAAGCAATTTTCTTTCGGCACTGTTTTATCTGGAACACTTACCATGACAAGCACTATAGATGATTCTGTATTTATTTCTGAAAAATTAGATGTTACTATCCTTTCGGATGATGACAAAGAAGAATAATTTTGTTTTTTCTACAAAAGTATGATAAAATAAAAAGCAAAAAAACTCTATTCTGGAGGAAGTTATGGAAAACATACAAAAAAAAATTGGAATCATTGGTGGCGGACAGCTTGGAAAAATGATGATACAAGAAGCCAAAAAAATGGGTTTTTATATTATGGTGCTAGACCCTACAGAAAACTGTCCTGCGCATACCCTAGTGGACGAGCATATTGTAGCAGAATTTAATGATAAAAAAGCAATCCGTTTTTTAGCAGAAAATACAGATGTTGTCACTTATGAATTTGAACATATTGATGCTGATATTTTGCAAACACTTGAAACAGAAGGGAAAAAAATATATCCTACTGCAAAAAGTTTAAAAGTTATACAAAATAAATATACACAAAAAAAATTGCTTTTGGAACATCATTTGCCAACACCAGCATTTTGCAAAGTTTTATCCGAAAAAGACATCATAAAAGCAGGAGAAGATTATGGGTTTCCATTTATGCTAAAGGCATGTACAGGTGGATATGATGGAAAAGGAAATTTTGTGGTAGAAACAAAAGAAAGTATTACACAAGCATATCAAGCATTAGGAAGTGGAACATTAGAATTGATGGCAGAAAAGTTTTTTCCTTTTATTATGGAAATTTCTGTACTTGCATGTCGGGGAATTAATGGAGAAATACAAGTATATCCGGTGGCAGAAAATCTCCATAAAGATAATATACTAGATGAAACAAAAGTCCCTGCAAACATATCCCAGCAAACCACACAAAACGCAATGGATTTAGCAAAAAAAGTGATGGAAGTATTTGAAGGTGTTGGTATGTTTTGTGTAGAAATGTTTGTAGATAAACAAGGCAATGTATCTGTCAATGAAGTGGCACCAAGACCGCATAACTCTGGACATTATACCATTGAGGCGTGTGTAACGAGTCAGTTTGAGCAACATATTAGAGCAATTACAGGTTTACCATTAGGTTCTCCTGCACTATTAAAACCAGTTGTAATGCGAAATTTGTTAGGAGAAGAACAAAGTGGAAAAAGCTGCATTTTGGGTGCAGAACAAGCCTTATGTATTCCAGGGGCATTTTTGCATATCTATGGAAAGGAAGAATCCAAACCAAAAAGAAAAATGGGACATATCACAGTAATTGCAGATAGTGTGGAAGAAGCAGCACAAAAAGCACAACAGGCTAAAAATGCAGTTAAAATTTATGGAACCAACTTTTTTGAAAAAAAGTTGGACAAAAAACTTTAACTTTTGCATACAAAACAGGATGAACTTTTAACTATTGGTGGTGCGTTGTAGTTCTACTGAAGCAACCATTCAACTTTATCGTACAGCA
>CAJUKL010000014.1:10055-15024 GCA_910587195.1 uncultured Clostridia bacterium
AAGAAAGCGTGAAAAAAAGTTGGACAAAAAACTTTAACTTTTGCATATAGAACAGGATGAACTTTTAACCATTGGTGGTGCGTTGTAGTTCTACTGAAGCAACCATTCAACTTTATCGTACAGCAGCGAAACGAAGTTTCGCACAAGAGTTCTTTGCTAAGCTTTCTTTCAAGAAAGCGTGAAAAAAAGTTGGACAAAAAACTTTAACTTTTGCATATAGAACAGAATGAAAGTTTTAGCTGTTGATGCTCCGTTGGTGTTTATCTCAAGCAAATGTTCAACTCCAAAGCACAGTCGTCAAAGTTTTGAGAGCTTGTGTAAAAAGCAAGCTCTTTTTTTATGAAAAAAGAATTGTACAAGTCAATGCTATTTATGGTATAATATCAAATTGGAAAATTGTAAAAATTCCCTTTTTTTATAAAAGATACACTATAAGGTAAAAGAGGTGTGGAAAATATATGACAAAAAATGGAAAACAAAAATCGAAAGCGCAGCTAGAACAACACTTTGGAGATAGTATGCTAGATGAAGTAATATTGATTATTATTGTAGGAATCTGTATTGTCATATTAATTAGTTTGCTGACAAGGAAAATGGGCGTTTTAGGAACCGTGTTAGGAGATACCTTAAAAGGATTGTTAGGTATTAGCAGTATTTTATTTCCTTTATCAACGATTGCTTATTGCTCTTGGATGCTAGGGAGTGAACGAAAAAAAAATAGAGAATCACGCATTATGGGAATAGGACTTTTATTAATTACAATTAGTGCTCTAGCACAGATTATCCATCCTATTGAAACATCCATTATGGACAGTTTTGCAGAAAAATTACATTCTTATTATCAAGAAGGAGCATTTTATAATGGTGGATTATTTGGTGGTATATTAGGTGGCAGCATTATGAAAGCATTTGGAAAAATTGGTGCTGGTATCCTTTGGACTGCTATTTTATTGGTTTCCTTGATTATGATAACAGGGAAATCTCTTTTTAAAGAAGTAACAAATGTAAAAAATAAAAGCAAACAATATCATCAAAAAAGAACAAAAAATTATATTTCAGAAGTGCCTAAAAAACCTCGCCTGCAAGAAGTCCCAAAAAGACAAGTTCCAGAAATACCTAAAAAATCAAAAAAGCAAGCACGTATTCAAGAAATGCCCAAAAGACGAACAACAAAACCAAAGCAAAACATAAAAAAGAAAAAACAGCCTAAAGGTGATTTTAATATTTTACTTTCTGCAAATGAAGGATATAACCAAAGGAAACAGGAAATGCCGATTGTGCAAGAAACAATATTTAAGCCGAAAGTGATGGAACAAACTACGGAACAAGTTCCAAAAGTGCCTGTTATTTTTGACTATGGAAGGGAAGAAAGTGAGCAATCCATAACAGAACAATCTGTAACAGAACAAATTCTATCTGAAGCGGAATTAGAGGCACAAAGACTGGAAAGAGAAGAACAAAGAAGGCAAAAATTAGAAAAAGAAAAACTAAGAGAATTGGAACGAAAAAAACAAAGAGCTTTGGAAAGACAAAAACAAATTGAATTATTAAGGCAGCAAGAACTGGAAAAAAAGAAAAAGAAAGAACAAGAAAATTCTCCTGTACAAGAGGAAGAATCTAAAAAACAGGAAAGTGATACGGAAGATATTGCAGATGTGTTAGCACTTTTAAATAGTATCCATTTTGAGGAGGAGGAAAAAGAGGAAGAAAAAGAAGATAAGGATATTATGGAAATTATAGAAGACTGGGCAGAGGAAACAGAAGAAAAAAAGACTTTGCTTTTGGTGGAAGATGAGGAAAAAAAAACGAAACCAATAGAGCAAAATGAGGAAAAACAAAGCGAAAACAAAATAGAAAAATCGCAAGAACAAATAGAAGAAATTACAGAAAAACAAGAGTATCTGTTTCCACCGTTTGATTTATTACAAAAAAAGAAAGTTATGCAAAGTAATGAATCAAAGTCAGAAATGCTTCATAATGCCAAAAAATTAGAAGCTACTTTAAAAAGTTTTGGCGTAGATGCAAAAGTAGTACAAATTAATAAAGGGCCTACCGTAACAAGATATGAGGTTTCTCCAAGCCAAGGAGTAAAAGTGAGTAAAATTGTTAATTTAGCAGATGATATTGCATTAAATTTAGCAGCATCTGGTATTCGTATGGAGGCACCCATTCCGGGAAAAGCAGCAGTAGGTATTGAAGTTCCTAACAAAGAAATACAATCTGTTTCATTGCGGAGTGTTTTGGAGAGCGAAACATTTCAAAATTTTGATTCTAAATTAGCTTTTGCTTTGGGGGAAGATATTACGGGGCAACCTGTTGTAACAGATATTGCAAAAATGCCGCATCTTTTGATTGCTGGTGCAACTGGTTCCGGAAAAAGTGTTTGTATCAATACTTTGATTGCAAGTATACTTTATAAGGCAACACCAGAAGAAGTAAAATTGCTTTTGGTAGACCCTAAAGTGGTAGAATTAAGCATTTATAATGGAATTCCTCATTTATTAATTCCGGTTGTAACAGACCCCAAAAAAGCAGCAGCAGCTTTAAATTGGGCAGTTCGTGAAATGTTAGCAAGATACCAAGATTTTGCAGAAAATGGTGTCCGTGACATCAAGGGATATAATGCCATGAAACGAGAAAAGGGTGAAAATGATTTGATGCCTCAAATTGTCATTATTATTGATGAATTGGCAGATTTAATGATGGCAGCACCTGGAGAAGTAGAGGATTCTATTTGTAGACTAGCACAGATGGCACGTGCTGCCGGAATGCATTTGATTATTGCTACACAAAGACCTTCTGTTGATGTTATTACAGGTGTGATTAAGGCAAATATTCCTTCTCGGCTTGCCTTTGCGGTATCCTCTGGAATTGATTCCCGCACTATATTAGATATGACAGGCGCAGAAAAATTACTTGGAAAAGGAGATATGCTGTTTTATCCACAGGGAACAAGCAAACCAGTAAGAATACAGGGTGCTTTTTTATCTGATAAAGAAGTAGAAAGTATTGTACATTTTATTAAAAAAGATAGTACAACGGGATATGACAATGAAATGATTGATAAAATTACTTCTACCGAAAAAGTGGAAATAGAAAGTACAGACGAGTTTTTTGATAGTGCTGTAGAATTTGTCATACAAAAACAAAAAGCATCCACCTCTATGCTGCAAAGACAGTTTCGCATTGGCTATAACAGAGCAGCTAGGTTGATGGAATCTCTTGAAAAAAATGGAATTGTAGGACAGGAAGAAGGAAGTAAACCAAGAAAAGTGCTTTTGACAAAACAACAGTGGGAAGAAAAAAGAAATACATAATAAAAGCATTGTTTTAGCAGGGTAACCGCATAAAAAATATTGTATATAAAAAAATTAGAATTTATTGCGTGTGCGAAAGATAAAGTTTTTAGTCAAGCTTTTTTCCCTTACTTTCTTTCAAGAAAGTAAGTTTACAGGGCAAAATATTTATGGTATATTTATGTTAAAAACGAATACATAAATTTTTAAGGGAGGAATTAAAAAATGAAAAAAAGAGTATTGGGATTACTGCTTTGTGGTGTAATGGCATTTTCTATGTTAGCAACAGCTTGTGGTGGTGGCGGAGATGCTCCTGCTCCAGACCAAGAAAATAGTCAGGCAACTACACCAACAGAAGGGGGATTAAAAATTGCAATCGTTAGTAGTCCATCTGGTGTAGATGATGGTTCCTTTAATCAAAACAATTATGAAGGAATCCAAAGTTTTATCGCAAATCATCCAGATGCAAGTGTGACAGCCGTAAAAGAAGAATCTGGCGATACCGCAGCCGCAGTACAAGCTGTTGCAGATATTGTTGCAGATTATAATGTGATTGTTTGTTGTGGATTCCAATTTGCAGGCATTGGCTCCATTGCACAGGACAACCCTAATGTTGATTTTATTTTAGTAGACAGTAATCCAACAGATAGCGAAGGCAACGAAGTAGAAGTTGCAAATGTTTATGCTATGACATTTGCAGAACAGGAAAGCGGTTTTTATGCAGGTGTAGCAGCAGCATTAGAAACAAAATCTAACAAAGTCGCTGTTGTAAATGGTATTGCTTATCCTTCTAATGTTAACTATCAATATGGTTTTGAATCTGGTGTAAACTATGCCAACAAAAATTTAGCAACCAGTGCAGAAGTTGTAGAAATTGCATCTTATGCAGGTACAGATGTAACAGGTGCAAATGTTGGTGGTAATTATGTAGGTACTTTTGCTGATGAAGCAACTGGAAAAGTAGTAGGAAATGCATTAATTAATGAAGGTTGTGACATTTTATTTGTTGCAGCAGGCGGTTCTGGAAATGGTGTCTTTACTGCTGCCAAAGAAGCAAGCAATGTAAAGGTTATTGGTTGTGATGTTGACCAATATGATGATGGTACAAACGGTGACAGCAATGTTGTATTAACCTCAGTATTAAAAGTAATGGACAAAAATGTAGAAAAACAATTAAATGCTGTAATCGATGGTACTTTTGAAGGAAAAAATGACTTACTGGGTGCGGATACAGATTCTACAGGCTATGTCAAAGAAGAAGGAAGACAACAACTTTCTGCGGATACAATTACAAAAATAGATGAAGTTTATGAAATGGTAAAAAGTGGTACAATCGTTCCAGCCTCTAACTTCAACGGTATTTTACCAGAAGATTTAGGCAAATAACACAGTAAAATTTGCCGTCTGCCAAACAGCGGACGGCTTTTTTATTTAAAAGACAAGACCTTAGGGGCTTTGCCCCTAAAACCCCACTCGCTTTTTTGAAAAAAAGCGAGACAAAAAACTTTATGGCAAAAACTAACGTTTTTGCTTGGAATGATTCATAAGGTTTTGTTTCGTTATGCTATAATTTTACATTCTGTTATGTTAAATAAAGTTAAAGCTCTTTCGCTTCCTTTCTTTAAAAAAAGGAAAATTTAAAACAGTAATTTTATGTTTTTAATCACTTGCTG
>CAJUKL010000014.1:15124-38226 GCA_910587195.1 uncultured Clostridia bacterium
ACTATAATTTTACATTCTGTTATGTTAGATAAAGTTAAAGTTCTTTCGCTTCCTTGTCTTTAAAAAAAGGAAAATTTAAAACAGTAATTTTATGTTTTTAATCACTTGCTGTATGTTGTCGTTATACTATAATTTTACATTCTGTTATGTTAGATAAAGTTAAAGTTCTTTCGCTTCCTTTCTTTCAAGAAAGGAAGTTTAGAAAAGGGGGAGGAAAATGGAATATATTGTAGAAATGAAACATATTACAAAACGATTTCCAGGTATTATTGCAAATGATGATGTAACATTGCAAATTAAAAAAGGTGAAATTTTTGCTTTGCTAGGAGAAAATGGTGCTGGAAAATCTACCTTAATGAGTATGCTCTTTGGTATGTATGAACCAGATGCAGGAGAAATTTATATTCGTGGTAAAAAGGAAAAAATTACTTCTCCAAATTATGCTACAAAATTAAATATTGGTATGGTACATCAGCATTTTAAATTGGTAGAAAATTATACCATTACAGAAAATATTATTATGGGAATGGAACCTATGAAAAAAGCATTTGGTGTTTTTCCTTACGTTGACTTAAAAACAGCTAATCAAAATATTGCCGAAATTTCAAAGCGTTATGGCTTAGAAGTAGACCCCACAAAAAAAATAGAAGAAATTAATGTTTCTATTCAGCAACGTGTTGAAATTTTAAAAATGCTTTATAGGGAAGCAGAAATCTTGATTTTTGATGAACCAACTGCCGTTTTAACACCACAAGAAATTGAATTTTTACTTGAAATCATAAAAGGATTACGAGATGGCGGAAAAACTATTATATTGATTACCCATAAACTGGAGGAAATTAAAAAAGTGGCAGACCGTTGTGCCATTCTTTGTAGAGGAAAATTAATTAATATTTTAGATGTCAAAACAGCCTCCACAAAACAAATGGCTAGTTTGATGGTCGGACGGGAAGTTTCTTTTGAAACAGAAAAAAGCGAACCTGTTTTTCAAAAAGAAATTTTAAAAGTAGAACATATGACAGTCAAAAATAAAGATGGATTTCCTGTTGTTAAAGATGTTTCTTTTTCCATACGAGGTGGAGAAGTATTTGCCATTGCAGGGGTTTCTGGCAATGGACAAGTAGAAATTGCAGATGCGATTGCTGGACTTGCAAAAGTACATAGCGGAAAAATTTATTTGAATGGAAAAGATATTACCAATGAATCCATTCGCAAAAGAACATTAGATGGCATTTCCTATATTCCTGAAGATAGACACCACTATGGTCTTGTTATGGATTTTACGCTAAATGACAATATTGCTTTAAAAGATTATTTTAAAGAACCATTTTCCAAAAAAGGAATTTTACAGCAAAAAGAATTTGAAAATTATGGGGAAAAACTAATTGAAAAATATGATGTCCGAAGCGGACAAGGTGGTACAACGATTGTACGCTCCATGAGTGGTGGAAATCAGCAAAAAGCAATTATTGCAAGAGAAATTGAATTGCAATCCCCACTTATGATATTTGTACAACCAACACGTGGTTTGGATATTGGTGCGATTGAAAACATTCATAAACAAATCATTGGCGAACGAGATAAAGGGCGTGCTATTTTGCTTGTTTCTTTAGAATTAGAAGAAATTATGAATTGTGCAGATACGATAGGTGTTATTTATAATGGAGAGATTCAAAAAATTGCGCCAGCAAAAGAATTAACAACCAATGAAGTAGGGCAGTTTATGATGGGGGTGAAGTCATGAAAAAAAGTAAATTTTTAGGCTGTTTCGGAAATGAAAAATATCAAGCGGTTACCATACCCATTTTTGCTATTTTAATTAGTTTAATTGTAGGTGCAGTTTTGATTGTTTCCTTAGGTAAAAATCCGCTTGCAGCTTATCAAAATCTTTTGCAAGGTTCTGGACTTTTACCAAAACCTTCTTATGCAGGTTATAAAAGTATGTTGACAGACTTTACAAGCTTTTTAAATGCTTGGACACCTATGTTATTTGCTTCTCTTGCCGTTGCTGTTGCATTAAAATCAGGACTTTTTAATATTGGAGTTTCAGGACAAATGTTGACAGCAGGTTTTTTTGCAAGTATCCTAGTAGGCTATAGTGACTTACCAGCACCCATTGCAAAGCCTTTCGTATTGGTAATTGGAATTGTCGTTGGTGCTTGTGTTGGTGGTTTGATAGGGTTTTTAAAATATCGTTTTAACATCAATGAAGTTGTTTCTTCTATTATGTTAAACTATATTGCGCAATATGTTTTTAGCTTTTTTATTAATACTTATTTTGTAGACCCTGTTTCCAGACAATCTACTTCTGTCAGTGCAGCTTCCCGCTTAACTTTGATGGATACTCTTGTAGGTAATTTAAAAATGGATATTCCACTTGGAATTGTACTAGCTATTTTAACCGCATTTTTAATGAAGTTTTTAATTGATAGAACCACCTTAGGCTATGAATTAAAAGCTGTAGGAGCAAGTCCTACCGCTGCCGAGTATGCCGGAATCCATGTTGGAAAAAATATGGTTTTTACAATGCTTTTATCTGGTGCATTGGCAGGTCTTGCTGGTGTAACTTATTATTTGGGTTATTTTGGCTCTATCCAACCAAAAGTATTAGTTAGCACAGGTTTTGATGCAATCGCAGTTTCTCTTTTGGGAAATAGTAATCCGATTGGTATTTTGTTTTCTTCTTTTTTGATTACTGTAATTAGTAAGGGCAGCACCTATATGAGTTCTGCTGCCGGGATTCAAGCAGAAATTGCATCTGTTATTACCGGAATCCTGCTTTTATTTAGTGCGTGTAGTGCGTATATAAAATATAAAATAAAAGCAACTATAAGAGAGGGGGCAGAAAAATGAATGCGGTCATTATAGATGGTTTATCTTTTACATTACCCTTATTTATTATGGCAATTGGTGGTATTTATAGCGAAAGAAGTGGTATTACAAATTTAGCATTAGAAGGGTTACAAGGTTTTGGTGCTTTTATTGGAGCTTTTGTTGCAGTCATGTTAGCTAGAAATTTTTCTGCAAATTCTCAAGTACCTTATTATATGGCGATACTTTTTGCAATGATTGGAGGTATGGCTTATGCATCTATTCATGCCCTACTTTGTATTAAATTTAAAGCAAATCAAGTAATTAGTGGTGTTGTTATCAACATTTTAGCAATGGCATTAACAGCATTTTTAACAAAGCAGGTAAATAAAGTTGTTTTTGGTGCACCTTCTGACAAATTTGTATTAGGTGTTTCTTCTCGCTGGACGATTCCGGTACTTTCTGACATTCCCATTTTAGGGGCTGTTTTTACAAATATTTATCCTTTTGAAGTCATTATTGTAGGGATTGTTATTATTGCATGGTATTTATTATATCAAACAAAATACGGTTTATATTTAAGGGCTTGTGGTGATAATCCCCATGCAGTAGATGCAGCTGGAATTGATGTAGCAAAAATTCGTTTTATTGCAGTTTTGATGTCTGGTGCTTTATCCGGTTTAGCAGGAATTAGTTTTGCTTATTCCATTTCAGCAAATTTTTCTTCTGCAATCTATGTTGGATATGGTTATCTAGCGATTGCAGCATTGATATTTGGGAATTGGAAAATATTTCCTACTCTAGGAGCTTGTTTATTATTTGGATTTGCACGTTCTGGAGGGTATCGCATTGTACAAATTTTGCAAATGCCAAGCAGTTACTCTGATTTAGTTATGATACTGCCTTACGCTTTGACATTACTTTTATTGATATTTTTTTCAAAACACAACCGTGCACCTCGTGCCTTAGGTGAGATTTACGATAAAGGCAAACGCTAACTTACTTTCTTGAAAGAAAGGTAGCAAAGAACTTTTGTGCAAAACTTCGTTTTGCTACTGCACAATGATATGGAATGTTAATTGTAGTTGAACGACAACGGAGCACCATTAGTTAAAATTTAGAGCCTGTTGCGTTAGTGAAAGGTAAAGTTTTTGGTCAAGCTTTTTTCAAAAAGCTTGTGGGTTGTAGGGCAAAGCCCTACGGTCTCCTACGCTTACAAGTGTGTTTTTGAAAATTTTTCAAAAATAGCCCTTCAGAATAAATTCTAAAGGGCTATCTTTTATTTTTTCTGCCTATAAATATTTATGCTTAGCAATGCAAAAAGCATTGGTATTGCTGCATAACCTGCATTTGCTTCCCCCCGATGGCATAACACATAACCTGCGCCAATAAAAGTGAACAAAATAAGCAGGATACTTAATGCAAAAAATAGTTTTTTCATATATCTCTCCTACATTTAAATAGCTACATCTACATGCTGCACAGTACCAGACCCACCACTTTCTTTTAAATAGAAGCCTGTACTTCTAATCTGTCCATTTGTTTTTCCTGTTTCTTCTGATTTTAAAGTAAAATCGGTGGAAGCACTTCCTAAATAAATCGCACCTACATCCGCATCTGCTAAACCAACTAATTTTGTATTGCCAGAAGAATCTTGTGTCCAAATTTTTAATTTATCAAAAATAGGGTCATTTTCATCAATCCAGCCATTACCGTCCGCATCATATACTGCCAATTCTGCAAAACCGTTTCCAGTTTTTGCTCCAAACAATTCGTTACCATCATCAATGATGCCATTTCCATTTTTATCATATGCTAAATAGCCGCTTCCTTTTTGTAAGCGGGAAATACTTTCTTTATTTCCATCTCCATCAATATCAAACAAGAATTTTTGGTCAGTCAATTCTGCATTATTTCCTTCTAAATTAATAACAAGTGGGTCTTTAAAAACAACATCTTCCTGCCATTCCGCACTTATTTGTGATTCAAAGGCTCTTGACATTTCCAATTCAACATTAAAATTAATTTCTCTGCCATCTTCTGTTTTTGCAATACCTACTGTTGAAAAAGTAGTATGTTCTGTTTCTGCAAAAAAAGAGGAAGTTTTTACATTTCTTACCCATTTTCCTGGAGAAGCAATTTTTGTAAATGCTTGAAAATCACTTTGGTCACTATTATCAAATAAATCAAATAAGCTCATTGTACTGCCTTTACTCATCTTTTTAAATACATTAGAGATAGCAGCCAACATTTTTTGCATTAATTTTACCTTCATAGATAATTCATCTTCAATAGAAAAATCTTTTTGTTTTGCAGTATTTGAAATTTGTGCCTGATTTTCTATCATACCTTTTACAGCATCTGTTAAAGAAGGCTGTTCTGTCTTTTCTGCTTCATCACTTTGCGGTTTTGCAGAAACATATTGTAAACTTTCTTTTCTTATTTCTCGTCTTACAGCAGTATATTTTCTTTCTGACTGCATGGCTACTGTACTTGATGTAATTTTCATAAACCATTCCCCTTTCCGTCCGTACCTTATAAAAATATTCATATTTATTGTAATATCGTCTTATTTTCAGAAAAAATAACCAATTTTCTTATAAATATTTCCAAAATACAAACACTAAAATCTTTTTATTTTGTGGAAAGGATACCATCTTAAAATTACTTTTCCTTTTAATTCACTTTCGGAAACAATTCCAATATTACGACTATCATAACTATGGTCACGATTATCTCCCAAAACAAAAATACCACCTTTGGGTACTGTTAAAGAAACTTCTCCTGTTGTATCCTCTGTAATATATTCCTCTGAAACTACAGCGCCATTTCGATAGACCGCACCATTTTTAATTTCTATGCTATCTCCAGCCATTCCAATAACCCTTTTGATAACATCTCTTTCTCCGTCCATATCTACCATATGAAATACTACAATATCACCTGGCTGATATTTTCCTGCCATTGTTAAAAAACGGGATGTTACTACCTTATCTCCATCTAAAAAAGTTGGCTCCATTGATTCTCCCTCTATTGTAACTGGCCATGCTAAAAAATAAAGTACCAAAACAATAAAAAATGCATAAACGATTGTTTTAAGCCATTCTTTTATCACTTCCACCTGTATCCCCTCATTTTTTCTATCTACACACATCATTTATTTTTCTTATCCATATGGTAACATACACAAACTATTTACACAACAAATTTCATTGTTTATATAAAAATATATTTCCTTGTTTTTGTTTTACCTCATAGCCTACAATGTTTTTTACATATTCCTTTCCTTCCAAAAGAACAATTTCACAATCTGCTTGTAATTCTTGTGTCACAACATTTTTAGGAATAAAAACAATCCCATTTTTTTGTTGTGCTTTCCAAAAACTTTTATACCATGTTCCATCTTGATGGACAGTTTTTATCTTTTGATATGCCTCTAAAACTCTTTTATTTTCTACAATGCTATAATTTTCTCCTTTTACTGCATTTCCTCCCTGCCTTGTCAAATTAACACTATGATAAACAACTGCTTTAATGGCAGGGTATTTTTGCAAACTATGATACAGCCTTGTTATTTCATCACTTGCTTCCTTTTCGGTATATTTTGAACCATTTTCAGAATAGTGAGAAATAGCTACTTGTGACAGAATTAAAGGCTTTTGTTTTTGGAAAACAGCATACCAACGCTCCAACATTTGTTCTATATTTTCTCCTTGTTTTCCGCCATTTTCATAAATAGAAAGTCCTATCCAATCTACATCTTCTGGATAATATGCTTTCCATTTTTCGATATTTTCGATTGCCATTGTCCAGATAAAAACCGTATTGGGTGCATTTTTTCGAAAAACTTCTCTCGCCTGTTGATAATACTTTTTATATGCTTCTCCATTACTATAATCTTCCCCATTGGGATAAAAATCTACCAATAAAGGAATCCGGTATTGACTTATTTTTTTTGCTGCTTCTTCTAGATGTTGTGTTTCAAAAGGATTGCTTCTATCTGATGGCTGTATGACCAAAAGCGGAATTTTTTGATTAACATAACATTCTAATATATCCATCATTGGAAATTCTTCTGTCAATGTGGCAGTAAAGCCATAAATATCATGTTTATTTGTCATTTTTTCAAACTGCTCCATACTTTCTATCTGTTTATCTTCTTTGATAAAAGCACCTAATAAAATTCCTTGTTCCGGCTCAAAGGTACTTTTTTGCCTTTTTTCTCCTTCATAATAAATATCCATTTCCTCTATCTCCTTTGTAAAAGCACACAACAAAAGAATTACAAATAAAAAAGCCACACGTTTCATAGAGATTCCCCCTTTTTGAAAAGCATGACCTTTTTTATTCCATATTATTCTTGATTAATTAAATAGGTGTTTATGGTTTCTAAATATTGCAAAATTCCCTTTTTTTGCACAATGCGATATTGTTCTTCAAAAGCAGAAAGCGGAATGGATTTTCTTCCACCTTGTTGTGCTTCTGTCCAATATTTTTCGAGTGTTTCAAAGGGCAAAAAGTAAAAACTATCTATTGTTGAAAAATATACCAATAAAAAAGAAATTCCTTTTTGTTTTTGAAAATCATTCATAAATTGAATCTGATGTGGATGAATATTTTGTATCGGCAAACTTTTTAAAGTAGTTTCCTTTGCATCAAAACAAACGGGAATCCCTTGCACCACTCCCATATAATCTACTGTACTTTGTTGCTCAAAATAAGCTAGAGTAATTCTTCTTTTTTCATTGTTTACTTTAACTGGCGTAATTGGAGTTGGTATCTTTTGAAATAAGGCTAATCCTTTTTGTCTATAAAAATCATTGGTAAAATTGATTAATGTTTCTAGGCTGCTTCCTCGTAATCCTCTTGTATTCCAAAATCCCATATTTTTTCTCCTAAAAATTATTAAAATTATAAATTGCTTTAAGTGCTGTCTGTTGTATCAATTCTCTTTTATCCTGCAAGGCATTTTGCAGTAAGGGTAAGGCCTTTTCATTTTTACTATTTCCTAATGCAATTATCGCATTTCTTTGTAATATTTTTTTTCCTCTCCAGCCTGCTGCTGTTTTTCCAATTTTATCCATAAAATCTTTATTAGAACAATAAAGCAATTCTTCTAAAGAAAAACTGGTATTCTTTTCTTCCAAAGATTGTAATACTTTTTGATTTTTAGGGCAAACAATTTGACAAACATCACAACCATATAATTGTTTCCCCATTGTTTTCATAACTTCTGTTGGCAAAACTGTTTTTGTTTGTGTTAAATAGGAAATACATTTTTTTATTTCAAATTTTTCTGACAAGGCACCTGTAGGACAGGCAACACGACAATAATTACAACTTCCACAGTCCCCTATGATACGTTTTTTTTCCTCTAACGCTATATTTGTCATCATATAGCCAATAAAGACGAGAGAACCGAATTTTTGGGTATGAAGGCAATGATTTTTTCCTATCCATCCCAAACCTGCACGAACAGCTAATGCTCTATCTATCAATGGGCCTGTATCTACAAAAGATTGATACTCAAAATTAGAAATGCTTTGCTGCAAAAGCTGCGCTAGTGCTTCCAAATGTTTCTTTAATAACACATGATAATCTGTTCCTACAGCCGCAATGGAAAATTCTCCTGTTAATTCCTGTCTTTCTTGCTTTTTACGATACTGATAAGGCATTGCCAAAACAAGAATACTTTTTGCATTTTTCATGGTTAAAGTGGGATAAATACGCTTCTGTATGTCCTGCTCCACAAAACCTTTTAAATCTTCATTAATTGAGGATTCTCGCAACTCTAAAAAAGGTTCTGCTGTTGTAATGCCTATTTCTAAATTTCTACTTTTTGCAAAATTATAGATTTGTTCTATCATATGTTCTCCTTTTTTTTACCGTGTAAAAAGAACACCCCATATGGAGTGTTCTCTTTTCTTGTTATTTTTCTGGACCTTCAATTCCATCTGGATGAACAATTGTAATATATCTCTTGTCTATTCCAACATCTCTCCAGCTTGGTCTTCTACCTCTTAAAGAAGAATCAAAATCATCAATGATTGTTCTTTCTATAAAGACTAAATTTAATCTACCTATAGTATTACCATTAATATCACAAAATTCATATGGGAATGTAATACTAGAGCCACCTAAAGGAATGTTGGTATATGTTACTGTAAAGGACGTAATTCCTTCCTCTGCTCTACCTTGTACATCTCTAGGCATACCCATAGTAATATCTTGCGCTGTCATACGGAATGACGTTCTAGCTCCTCTCTGAATTTCCATTCCACTTTTTGGTTCAACTTCTAAGTTATTATACAAAAATTCGTAGGTTAATGGATTGATAGAGCCATCTCTACCTTTATAGTATAAAGCATCATCAGAAGTTACGGTAACTGTACCAGTATAAAGCATTTCAGGGTCTTCTACATCATATGGTCTAACAGAATATCTTACTGTAAGATTTGGAGGAATTAAGTCTAATCCTCTAAATTCATCAGACCATTTTACTTCAGAATCCATGCCTAAATCACTGCTTGTTCCCAAAAAGTTTCTTGCTACTGCATGGAAAATATATGGTGTTTCTAATTGTAAGCCTTTTACTGGAATTTCAATTGTTGTCATTCCTACTTCTGGGTCAACTTTTACAACCTGTGCTCCTCTAAGAAGTGGCTGATTACTAGGTACTGTATAACCGTTTTTAATTTGTTCTGCATTAATTTCGCCACCAGCATAGCCATTTTGGTCTGCTGCTGTTTTTGCTGGATAAACAACATACCATAATTCACAAGTTTTATCTACTGTAAGACGAACTGTAACAGAATCTGCTGAATTTTCATTGTTTTGAACAAGGATATTTGTAATCGTTGGTGGAACCAATGCCTTTGTTTTAAAACGGTTAATATACAATGGAGAAGGCTCTGCTGGTGTTCCCTTTAAAACACTATACATAATATATTCTGTGTCTGGTATCAAGCCCTCTATTTCCAGGTTATCCATAATAATATATGGATTTGCAATTTCATGGCGACCTTTGATAACATTTGCGCCATTGATTGTACCATAAAATACATCTTGTGAAGTAATCATTGCATTTTCAACATTCGCACGTGGCAATATCATATAGTACATCGTTGCTGGTTTATCTGTCTGCAAACGTGGACGAATGGTATAATCTGATACATACTCATAATTTTGAGGGAATTCCGTTGGAGAATTAGATTGAAATTCATCCAGCATTGGATAATTTTCAATAAATTTTGGTACTACTGTATCTGTAAACGGAATTGTCATTTCAAATGGCATAGGATTGGTTACTTCCAATGCACCTGCTGTAATCGCATCATCAAAACCCTCTACTGGAGAACCTGCTACTGGCTGCAAAGTTGTTCTGGAGCCAACAACGCACTTGATACTCATTTTTACATTTGCTGTCCAGCCTGCACTTTCTGGTTTACCATCAATACTACGTACTTTAATGGCATATTCTTTTGCTTCCAACTGATTAAATCTTTCAAATAAATAAGTTGGCTCATTTTGCATTACCCTGTCTAAAATGTGGTGTAAAGAAATACCATTCGTACCTGTGTCACTGTCACTTGCATTAATCTGTGCATCATAATCTGTTTCTTGCCCTGTTGCTAAATCAATTCTTTTTCCTGTCAATAATCTAAAATCTGTATCATTAATCCCCTTTTCATACAAGTCAAAAGTGATATTAGAATCAGAATAGATTAACATATCATAAAGCAATTCATCATTTGTATCATTGGATTGTGGTACTGCTGTAAAAGTTACATCATAATCCTGTGGCGCAATAGTTTGTGTCAAAGATACCAGTGATGGCACTGTACGGAACTCTGGCAACATGGTTTTATCTTCCATTTTATTATTAGAAGTATCTACAATTTTATTTAACTCAAACTGATATTTTGAGCCACTACTCATTGGAATAGAACGTGATGGGAAAGTTACTACTGTTTTCCCTTTTTCTAAAGTCACTGTTGCTCTATTAAAATTAATTTCAACTGTTTTTCTTTCTGCTGTTGTAATATCATACAAAGTAATATGTTCTGCTAAATTTTCTGGAGAAAGGTCAACAAATTCCTCATCTTGTATTACTTTTACTTCTTCACTAAATACAATTCTTACATCAGAAGAAACTGCTGGATAATCATTTAATAACTCTGTAAATTCTTGTTCTGCTGTTGGTGGAATTTCATCTAATGTTTTAATTAACAATTTTTTGACTTCAGACATATTTCCATTATTATCAACTGCCACCATATAAAGGTCATAAGCAATTTGTTCTTGCAGTCGATTAACATTTATTTTGCCTTCTGTTTCTGCTTTAGCACTTCCAGAGCCTTTAGAAACACCAGTTGCACCATTGATAATTGCCAATTTTGCTTCATCAGAAGTCAATGGAGGAATCGTCAAAGAGCCTACTGGTGGAGGTGGAAAATCTTCCCCTCTATCCATTGCAACATAATATACTCTTGCATCCTCATTTACTTTATAAAGCACTTCTACAGAATTTTTGGTTGTTTTATTGGGTTTTGGATAATCCTCCATAAATTCTGGAGGGGTTCTATCATCTGTATTAAATGTCAGTTTTTTCATTGCAGTATCTTTTTCGCCATCATTTCCTACAATATACAAGTCATAGGTTTGTTTTTCTTCCAATCCCGAAATACCAAAATTAAATTCTATATTCTTTTTACAATCCTTGATAGTGCCTTTTGCTAAATTTCCGCTCAAATTTCCTCGTCTTACTTCATACTGTGTAGGCGCCAAGCTGCCGGTTGGGAATAATGCCCAATAGGTGGTTAAATCCTTATTCGTAACAGCAGCAACAGTTACAGTTGTATGAGTCGATTCTTTAATTCTAGGATAACCAGATAAATACTGTGGATTAGTACTATCTCCTGTTACAAAGGTTCTTTTTTCCCTTGTACTCATGTCATCCCTATCATCTACCAAAGCGGCCGTTAAAACATATTCTGCATCTTTTGTCAAACCTGTTACGGTAATAGTGTACTCTTTATTAGACTCTGCAACACTAACTGTACCAGATTTTAAAATATTTACATTTTTCTTTGGATTACGCAATTCATCATCTGTTACAGATTCCTTATCTGATTCTGTTACTGCCCAGTAAATTCTACCTGGTTTATTGGTTTTTACAAGGAAAGTTGCTTTTGTAGATTCTATAATATCCTCTTTTGGATATCTACTTAATATTCTAGGGAAAGAAGAAGCTTCTTCTGCATCTTTACTTGTCATTTTTTTGCCATTGATGGTTGCAGTTGCGCCTGGACGTAAAATAATACTATCTGGCAACATAGAAATTTTTACACCATCTGCATTAATGGTTGCCTGTCCAATATCCCCATCTCCATTGATGGTAGTAGTAACATCAATAATTGCTTCTGAAACATAAGCACGTTCTTCAATTTTTGTTGTACTATTAGTAGCTGTTTCATCAATCACAAGTGTATTGATTTCACCAGAATCTAAATAGAGATTATTTTTTTCTCCCTTCACCGTTACTGTGCCAAAACTACCCCTTAAATGTAAATATGTATTTTCTGGTCCATTGAGTTCTACATTTTCAAAACCACCTTCTACGTCAGAAAGTTCTTCTAAATAAGAATTGGATTTTGCTTTTGTATTTCTAATTTGGGTGCTTCCATCTACTTTTACAGAAACTGGTTTATCTTCTGGTGCATCTATAATCATTTCATTTACAGAAGAATCTGTAAAAATAATACTACTTGCGCCAACATTACTTTCTCCGCCACCACTAATAATCACCTGTCCGGTTACGGTTACATTATCCAGATTGGTATAACCAAGTTCTACCCCTTCTGTAATATATAAATCTCCATTAATAACCGTATCCCGAAGGGTTACACCTGATTTGGATATTGTTACATTGCCATCTACAGTACGATAGCTATAATTGCCAGGTTGATTAATAATTTTTCCTAAAGCAGTATACAAAATGGTTCCTGCTTCTGCCCTTGTAATATTATTTTTGGGGCGAAATGTTCCATCTTTATAACCAGCAATCACACCTTTATCTGATGCTACATTGATAGAGCCACGGCTCCATGTTGGAAAATCAATGCCATCTATAAAGTCTGTATTCACTCTATTATCTTCTTCATATTTTAAATTTCTTGTTAAAAAGGCAACTGCTTGCTCTCTTGTTAAATTGTCAGAAGCACCAGAAACATTTTTACCATTTCCTACAAAATAACCTTGTGTAGCTGCAATATCAATCTCATTGGCATACCATTCTGTACCAGTAATATCTCTAAATTTTGTTTTTCCAGTTGTTTCATGGTATCCCATTCCTTTATTCAACATGGTCACAAATTCTGCTCTTGTAATGTCATTGTCTGGATTCATATTTCCATTGGTATCTCCCAGCATAATGCCATTATCATACAAACTTCTTAAATAAGGTTCTGCCCATGTACTGCCATTCATATTAAAGCCTGCTGCATAAGTTTGTTTTAAAAACAAACCATCTAAAACTTGACCTCCTAAGATAGAAATTGCAGCAGCAACGGCTATCCATTTTTTTGCTTTGCCCTGCATTTTTTTCATCTATTTTTCTCCTCCATAATTCTTTTATGATGACGACGCATTTGTAGTCTAAAAATTGCTTCTCGCAACATTCGTTCCTCTACAATGTTAAGGTCTGAAAATTTACTGCCATAAACATATTGATTTTGTTCTGGCTGAAATTCTTTTCTAACAATATCTAAATCTACAACAATAGGGTCTGAGGTGACATGAATCACCACTTCATACTTATTTTCTTTGTCTAAATTGGCTTTTGACACAAAACCAATTCCACCACAACTAATATCGTTTGTAGTAATTGGAATGGAAATAGGAATTTTTTCTTCTTCCTCTGGAAATAATTGAATTAGTTTTGTATCAATACGAATTTTTATTTTAATTTCATTTCGCATTTTAGCACTAATATTTACAACCTCACTTAAAGAAAGAAGATTTCCTTTTATTTCTGTGATTTTTCCCTGATAAATTTCTGCATAACTCTGCATTTTATGAAATTTTATCAATTCTAAACCATTTAAAAACTTTACATCATCTAATAGTTTCATCGTCATGGTGCTTCCACGACGCTCCATTAAAATAGCTTCTCCTAAAACCATGTCGCTATTTTCAGAAAGAATAGCATACTTTTCTTCTGCCACTATAAACACCTCCTAGAAAAATGGGGATTATTCTTCCTCTTCTTCCTCTTGTGCAAATTTTAGAAAGAATACATAAATATCTACTACTGCCTTATAAAGTTCTTCTGGTATTTCTGAGCCTAGTTCTAGTTGCGTCAATATTGTGGTTAAAGAAGTATCTTCATAAATAGGAACTTTATTTTCTCCTGCAATTTCTACAATCTTCTCTGCAATATGCCCTATTCCAGATGCTACAATAACAGGTGCAATATTTTTATCAACATCATAACGCAACGCTACTGCCCTTTTATTTAATTTGTCATTAAATCCTGACATTGACTGCATTCATCCTTTCATATAGCTTAGGAAATACCTCTGATATTGTTTTTGGTGACTGCAAAACATCCGTATGCAAAGATTGAAAATGCAAACCATTTCTTTCCATAATATTGCCGACACCTTCTTGAATCATTTTTTTGTGAGCAGACAATTTTTCTGGATAATACAACTGCATATCCACATTATCTTCTCTGGAAAGAAGAATCATTTCAAAATAGCCTACATCCTTAATGTCAAATTTAATAAACAACTTTACCTGTTTTTCCCTTTCTCCATTGCTATTTTTTTCTTGTGACTGGTCATCTGGGTCTATCCACATTTCTGAAAACATTAGTCTGCCATCAATATCTGCTGGAATCATTAAATGAAGCAGCGGCATATAAACACTTTCGTTAAGCAAAAGAGAATTAATAATATTTGCAAAAACAGTTTTTGCCTCATAGGTGGATTCTGTTCCATTCATTCCTCTTTCTAAAATTTCGGTTAATTTATCTAAAAGAGTATATTGTTCCGTTGCTCTTTCAAACTCTGTATTTGCTAATATTTTTTCTAATTGCTGCGGAGAAATATCACCCAGTTTTTCTTTTACACTTCCAAAGTTCATTAGCTGAAAAAAAGACTTTAAAAAAGCACTTTTTTCTCCATTTTCATAACGAGCAATATTAAGTGTAAGCATTGTCATCCAATCTCTTGCTTTACCTAAATCATAGGTTGCACTTACATACTTTGACAAATAAGGTATGATTTCATTTTTCAGTACTGCTGTATTGGCAGTAGTATCTCCCGGTTCCATTCCAGTATATAACTTCATCATCAATTCTGCAAGAGTATCTCCATAACTTCTTGGAATAGATTGTTTAATATTTTGTAAATTTTGCATAATCTGATTCATTAAGTGAGGCCCTGCTGACATATCATTATAGCGTTTTAAAAAGTCTAATATACTAGTTTTTAATTCAACAGAAGGTGTTTGGTCTAATATTTGTCTTAAAACATTAAAAAATGCCCCTTTAAACTTAACAGCAGAAGCAGCTTGATTTTTTAAAAAATAAACAAGTTCTCCTTCTGTCATTTTGAGCATTTCCATAAAATTTGAAATTTCTTCTGTAAAGTTTTCGCCCATGCCAGAACTAACAACAATTCCCATTCTGGAATAAATTAAATCTGTAATCATTTGGGTAAGACCTGGTGTATCTCGCACCATCTGCATAAAGGTTTCATAATTTGATTCATAATTAAGTGCTTTTCTTTGGGCGTCGGTAGAAACACCCTCTCTGCCATCTGGTCGAACTACCTTTGATGGGTTTACGATGTTTTGTATACTTGTGTCATTTTCTCTTATAGGATTGGTTCTTGTAGAATTTTCTGTCCCTGTAAGAGGTGTCGTAACTTTCAATAAATCTGCCACTTTTTTCACCTACACTTTAATAAGATTTATACTATTATTTTTTTTCATTATCTGCCGATATAGATACTAGATAATAAAAACATATGAGGGGTGTAAGTATGGATAACGGCATGGAAAATATGCTAGATATGTACCTTTTTGAAACAAATTCACTTTTAGAGCAACTTGATGAAGTCCTTCTTGATGCCGAAAAAGCTGATACTTTTACAACTGATAACGTAAACGAAATCTTTCGCATTATGCATACCATCAAAGGTTCTTCTGCCATGATGGAATTTTCTTCTCTGATGACGATTGCACACCGTATCGAAGATTTATTCTTTTTCATTCGCGAAAATACCATTGATAGCATTGATGAAGAACATAAACGAGAACTTTTTGACCTTATGTTTTTTTCTACTGACATGCTTCGTGCTGAAGTAGAAAAATTAGAAAACAACGAGCCACTCACTAGTAATGTCGACAGTTTTGTAGAAAAAGTTAATAGCTTTTTAAACAAAATCAGTAATAAAACAGATGATACAACAACATCTGATGATAAAAAAGCGGAAAATGATGAAAAAACAGAAAATTCGGCTGTAAACTTACCAGAAGATGGTTCTGGTGCTTTCTTAAAAGTTACCTTTGATGAAGGCTGTGGCATGGAAAATTTACGTGCTTTTATGTTAGTGACTGCTGTCAAAGATATTTATGAAAATTTAACCTTTTATCCACCAGATGTAGAAACAAATCCTGAAACATCATCTATCATTATAGAAAAGGGATTTTTGTTGGGCTTTGATACCAAAGAAACATTAGATGCAGCATTAAATACAGTGCAAAGTTCTGGTAATGTGCAGTCTTATGAAGTATTAATGCCTCCACATGTGGAAAAGAAAGAAAAAGAAGTTGCTACCAAAGAAAAAAAAGAAACAGATACACAAAATGTTTCAGTAACACCAAAAGTACAAGCTCCTGCACAGCAAAGTTCAAATGCAAACGCAATGCAACATATTGGTGCAAACAAACAAAGTTTAATTAGTGTTAACTTATCAAAATTAGACAAGTTAATGGATTTGATGGGCGAACTTGTTATTACAGAATCTATGGTAACTTCTTCCCCAGAATTACAAGGATTAAAATTAGACAGCTTTACAAAATCTGCACGTCAGTTGAAAAAGCTGACAGGCGATTTACAAGATACGGTTATGTCTATTCGTATGATACCAGTGGCTGGTGCATTCCAAAAAATGAATCGTATTGTAAGAGATATGAGCAAAAGTTTAAATAAAGATGTTCGTTTAACCATTATTGGTGAAGATACAGAAGTAGATAAAACAATTGTAGATAGTATTGGTGACCCTATTATGCATATGGTTAGAAATTCTATGGATCATGGCATTGAAAAAACAGCAGAAGAAAGAGTATTAGCTGGTAAAAAAGCACAGGGTGAAATCATACTTTCTGCAGAACATACAGGAAACGAAGTTATTATTACAATACAAGACGACGGACAAGGTGCTGACCCTGCAAAAATATTAGAAAAAGCAAGAAGAAACGGTATTTTAACCAAACCAGAAAGTGAATATTCTCAAAAAGAGGTTTTAGCTCTTTTAATGGCTCCTGGTTTTTCTACCAACGAGCAGGTGACAGAATATTCTGGTCGTGGCGTTGGTATGGACGTTGTTAAGAAAAATATTGAAAAAATTGCTGGTACAGTTACCATTACAAGCGAACTTGGAAAAGGAATGTGTACTACTATGCGGATTCCTTTAACGATGTCTATTGTAGATGGTATGGAAGTTTCTGTTGGAAAATCAATCTTTACCATTCCAATTTCTAACATTCAGCAATCTTTTAAAATTATGCCTGAAGAAATTATTTATGATGCGCAAGGACAAGAAATTGTAAAAAGAATGGATAATTTTTATCCTATTATTAGAGTGCATCGTCTTTATAACATTGATACAGAAATTACCAATTTAGAAGATGGTATTATTATATGGGTAGGAGAAGGCGATAAATCTTATTGCTTATTTGTAGATGAATTGATAGGAGAACAGCAGGTTGTTGTAAAACCTTTACCTTCTTACTTAAATTCCTATAATATTAAACAATCTGGCATTGCAGGCTGTACTATTTTAGGTGATGGTAATATCAGCATTATATTGGATATTACAACACTTCATCATACTGCCAATGATTATGCCTACTAATGCAATTCTGAACATAAAAGATAATATGGGAGGATTTAATTTATGACTGAAGATTACAATGAACTGGACTTTGAGCAAAGCCAAGCCCTCAATGTGGAAATAAAAGAAGACCCTAAAAAATTTCTTACTTTTTTGTCTGATGGTTTGACATTTGCTATTGATGCTACAAATGTTGGCGAAATTATTACCAATTATCCAATTACTATGGTGCCAAATGTTCCTTCTTTTATTAAAGGGATTATTAATTTAAGAGGACAAATCATACCAATTATTGACATTCGCGAAAGAATGCATAAACCACCTTTATACGAAATAGATACTTCTTGTATCATTGTCCTAGACATCAACTCTACTTCGATTGGCATTTTTGTGGATGCTGTATCTCATGTTGTAGATATTTATGAAAGTAATATTTCTCCTATGCCTCCAAACAGTTCCCAAGAACTGGTAAAAGGTATGATGTCACTGACCAAAGAAATGGTAATTCTATTTCTTGATTGTGAACTATTGCTTCAATAGCTCATATAGTGGTATAATATTTAATGTGGTAAAAAACTAAAGATGACTTTATAAAAAATTTGTAAGAATAGGAGCCAAAACAGTTTATAAACAATGATAAAGAAATATACTTTTGATTTTTATATGAGTTTCAAAAAACAGGAAATAATGAGGAAAGGAGAATGTTACAGGAAAACGGACAGCATTATAAAAAGCGAAAAAATTGCTTAAAATCAACCCAACAATTGCTGAAATGACAGAGCGATAACCAGGCTATATTGTTTTAGAAGATTTTAATGCAAGTGTTAATCCTAAAAATAAGGAGTACCAATCTATAACAGTTAAAAGTTAATACAAATAGGTGTTTTATATCTGTAAAAACCTGTGCGCAACTAAAGCATACACAAATAAGGCTACCACAATCCCACTGGCTTTAGATGGTGGGTTAAGGTAACCAAAAGTGTTAAAATATATAGGGATGGTGCAGCCCGAATTTATGCCTGTGGAGATAGTAGGTTACGAGGTCTAAGAAGCAGGAAGCCCATTGGCTTTAGACAATGGGTAGTTCACATAGAACGATTAGCTTTTTATAAGTTTTCAGTAACGGTTTATTTATGCTTACAATTACAGACCACGATTTTTTACGTCTTGTTGACTATGTGCAAAAAAATTTCGGCATTGATTTATCCAAAAAAAAGCAGCTTATTACCAGCCGTCTTTCTAACTCCATTATAAATGCTGGTTTTGCCGATTTTTCTGCTTACGTAAATCATATTATTCAAACCTCTGATAAAAATAGTATTGAATTGATGCTTAATAAATTAACCACAAATTATACTTATTTTTTAAGAGAAGCAAATCATTTTGATTTTTTAAAAAATACAATATTGCCACGTTTAATACAGCAGAAAAAAAATAAGGTACTTAGTATTTGGAGTGCTGGCTGTTCTTCTGGAGAAGAGCCTTATACCATCTCTATGATATTAAAAGACTATCTGGGCGCACAAGCTGGTGCTTGGGATACCCGTGTCTTGGCAACAGATATTTCTCAAAAGGTACTGGGACAGGCACAAAATGCAGTCTATGAAGCAGAATCTTTGGAAAAAATACCTGATAGATGGAGAACAGAGTATTTTAAAAAACTGCCGAACGGAAATTATGCAGTTGCTCCGCAAATTAAATCTAATGTCATCTTTAGAACATTTAATTTGATGAGTCCAATTCAATTTAAAATTAAATTTGATGTTATTTTCTGCCGAAATGTTATGATTTATTTTGACCAGCCTACAAAAGATGCATTAGTAAACCGTTTTTATAATGCAACCAATCCCGGCGGATACTTATTAATTGGTCATTCTGAGTCATTAAATAAAGAGCGTTTAGCATATAAATATATTATGCCCGCTACATACCAGAAAGTATAATCAAAAAACAAATTAACAATTATTCTATTTCTATTACCAACCCGAAAGGATACGGTGTTTCTTGTATGAAAAAAATTAAGGTTCTTGTTGTCGATGACTCCATGCTTTTTCGCAAGGTTTTAATTGACAGCTTATCAAAACATAGTGATATTGAAGTAATCGGATTTGCAGTTGATGCCTTTGATGCAAAAGAAAAAATCCCTGTACTCTGTCCAGATGTTGTAACTTTAGACGTGGAAATGCCACGTTTAAACGGAATTGCTTTTTTAAAACAATTAATTCCGCAACATCCTGTTCCTGTTGTTGTAGTTTCTTCTTTAAATATCAACGTATTTGAAGCATTATCTGCTGGTGCAGTTGATTTTGTAAGAAAACCAGATATGACAAAGCAAAATACAGTTGATGCCTTTTTAAAGGATTTAGCAGGAAAAGTCAGAATTGCATCTAAAGCTATTGTACATCAACCAAAACCAAGGGAAGCAGTACGACCTGTTATGCCTTCTTCTACGCTTAATTCTGCAAAGTTAAAATCAATGGTAATTGCAATTGGTGCTTCTACTGGTGGAACAGAAGCTACTTTGACTGTCTTAAAAGATTTACCGCCAGATACACCGGGAATTGTTGTAGTACAACATATGCCAGAAGGTTTTACTAAAATGTATGCAGAAAGATTAGACCGTTTATGTCATATGCGTGTAAAAGAAGCAAAATCTGGAGATGCTATTGTAAGAGGACAAGTATTAATTGCACCTGGTGGTGAATTACAAACCAAAGTAGTTCGTCAAGGTAGTGGTTTTGCTGTTACTTGTTTGCCTGGCGATAAAGTAAGCGGTCACAGACCTTCTGTTGATGTGTTATTTACTTCTGTTGCAGAAAATGTAGGACGGAATGCTGTAGGCATTATTATGACTGGTATGGGTCGTGATGGTGCTGATGGCCTATTAAAAATGAGAAAAAATGGTGCCTTTACCATTGGGCAAGATAAGGAATCTTGTATTGTATATGGTATGCCTATGGTTGCACAAAACATAGGTGCTGTTGAAGTACAGGCATCTTGTGATAACATTGCTGGAGTTTTACGCAGACATCTAACCAAAATGTAATAAAAACATCGCTTTTTTAAAAGCGATTGGTTTGGGCAACGCCCGGTCTTTTGAAAGCCGTTCTTTATAAAAAAGAACGGCTCATGTTAGTGCCTTGAAAGGAGGCTTTTTTTTGAAAGCCAAAAAAACAGAAACAATTTCTGAACCAATCCAAAAACCCCTTATAACACTCACACAATCAAATGCAATTTTTGCTCTGGATATTGGTACGCGCAGTGTTGTTGGTATTATTGGCGTACATGATGGAACTATTTTCCATGTGTTAGACTATGAGCAGGCATTTCATCAAGAACGTGCGATGCGTGATGGTCAAATTGAAGATATTGCACTGGTGGCTGATGTTGTCAAAAAAATAAAAAATGCTTTAGAAAGACGCAATAAATTAAAATTATCAAAAGTTTGTATTGCAGCTGCAGGACGTGCTTTAATTACCAAAAAAATGACTTATACACAAGAATTGAATCCTACAGAAGAAATTACAGAAAGTTTGCTTAGCGCAATGGAATATTCTGCTTTAGGAATTGCACAATCAGAATTTGACCATGATTTAGAAGAACATCCTGAAAACAAAACAACATTTTATTGTGTTGGTTATAGTGTTACCAAATACAGATTAGACAATTATGAAAGTAGTATTATTATAGGACACAAGGGTAAAGAAGTTACTATTGACTTAATTGCAGCTTTTTTGCCACAAAATGTAGTACAAAATCTTTATGCTGTTATGACAGCAAATCAACTTACTGTTGAAAATTTAACATTAGAGCCGATTGCTGCTATTAATGTTGTTGTACCAAAAGATATTCGTTTATTAAATATTGCATTAGTCGATATTGGTGCAGGAACAAGCGATATTGCTATTTCAAAGGATGGCAGTATTATTGCTTATGATATGGTAACAACAGCAGGTGATGAAATTACAGAAGCCATTATGCAAAAATGCCTTTGTAATTTTGAAAATGCAGAAAAAATAAAAATGGCACTGGATACTGATGATTCTCAAATCACTTATACAGATATTTTAGGCAATCTACACAAAGAAGTAAAATCTAAACTATTAAAAGCATTAAAACCGGATATTAAATTACTGAGTGAAGCCATTGCAAATGGTATTTTAAAAGCAAATGGAGTTGCTCCTACTGCCGTATTTTTAGCAGGAGGTGGTTGTCAAATTCCCGGCTTTTGTCAAGCGATTGCTGCAGAATTAAAAATACCTTTTGAAAATGTTGCTATCGCTGGAAACCAAACTTTTAAAAATGTTGTGGTTTATGACAAAAAATTGCAAAGCCCAGAATTTATTACACCGCTTGGCATTGGTGCAATGTCCTCTATTTACAAGGGTTGCGATTTCTTTTCGATTACTGTGAATGGTAAAAAACAAATGCTATTAAATTATAAAGAATCAAAAGTATTAGATGCTCTTTTGCTTTGCTCTATTAAACCCCAAAATTTAATTAGCTTTCCAGTTCGTTCTATTAATTATTATATTGATAATAAAAGATATACCAAAAAAGGAGAAAATTCCATTCCGGGTGAACTCTATGTAAATGGAGAACTAGCCTCTATGGATACCAAAATTAAACAAGGTGATGTGATTGTTGCAAAAGAAGCAATTCCTGGTAAACAACCTATTATTAGTATTAAAGATTTAAAACAAGAAGATGAGTTCCGTTTTCCTGTCATTCTTGATGAAGTATTAGCAGAAGTACCTGTTATCTTTTATAAAGATGGGCAGCAACTAGAAGATGAATATATTATTAAACCAATGGACAGACTGACAACAGAATCTGTTATCACTTTGACAGATTTACTAAATAATATGGAAACCTCTTTCCAACCCGAAAAAATGATTATGTTAATTAATAATAGTGTTGCAAATCAAGATGCTTTGATTGCAGCTGGTGACCAAATTTCTTTTATTCCAAAAGAAGAAGCACAAGAAATTATGGCAGAAACTGAAAAAATAGAAACAATTTTTGAAGAAACATCAGAAGTACAAACAGAAATAAAAACAGAAGTACAAACAGAAGCAAAAATAGAAACACAGATAGAGCCAAAAATAGAACCAAAAATAGAACCAAAAATAGAACCAAAAATAGAAAAAACACCAGTAGTGCAAG
>CAJUKL010000014.1:38326-47336 GCA_910587195.1 uncultured Clostridia bacterium
CCAAAAATAGAACCAAAAATAGAACCAAAAATAGAAAAAACACCAGTAGTGCAAGTAAAAACAGAAACACCAGCAGAAATACAAACAGAAACAAAAATAGAAGTAGAAGCTATAGAACCAATAGAAGCTGTTATTCCAGAAAATAAAAAAGAAAGGAATGACACACCTACTGATGAAAACCATATTCTTGTATCTATTAATGGCACCTGGAAAACAATTCCTTTAAACAACAGAAAAAAATTGCTTTTTTATGATATGCTGAATTATGTAGACATTGATTTAGAAAAACCACAAGGAAATATTATTATTAAATTAAACGGGGAAGATGCTACTTATACTGCCACTATCTCACAAGGCGACAGCATTGAAGTTGCTTGGGACAAACCCGAAATCTAATAGTAGAAGCTGTATTTTATTTTTATAAAATATAGCTTTTTTGCTTTCGATAATTAAAGTAAAATCCCCTAGAGCTATTATGATTTACGTTCTTTTGCCGATATATGTAATAAGTAAATTTTTTTAGTAATAAGTAAATTTTTTTATAAACACACATAAAAAGTGAATTGAGGTGATTCCATGAAAATAGCATCAAACAGTCTTTATACTTCTTATAACATACAAAAAGAATCAGCAAAAGTACAGATTTTTGAAAAAAATCAGAAAAAAACAAATCGGAGTAATTTTGATAAAATCTTAATTAGCCCTTCCACTGATTCTAACGACAAATTTGTAAATGATATTACAAGTAAACTTTCCGCTGAAGTGAGAAAACCAGCATCTTCGGAACAACTCAATGAACTACAACAAAAAGTCGCTGAAGGAACTTATCAAATTGATTTAGACGCTATCGTAAAAAAAATATTATTTTAACTGTGTTTTTTTTATGAATATGTTTTCCTTACTCTCTATTTCTAAGGAATGAATGTTTTTTCTTTCAGGAAGGAGTTTATATGTATAAATTAGATGATTTTATAGATTTACTTGAAAAACTAATCTTACTCTTTGATGATTTAACAGATGTGGAACAAACAAAACTAAACGCTGTTAAAAAAAGAGATGTTGATACCTTAAATGATTGCATGAAAGAAGAACAGGCTTATCTTTTGCAGTTCCGTGGATTGGACAAAAAAAGAGAATCTCTGCAAAAAGAACTAGGCTTTGAAAATATGAAACTTACAGAAATTATTCCCACAATTAAGGATAAACAATATAAAGATGAATTTCAGGAACTATATGATACCTTAAAAGAAACTATGAATTATTATCAGCAAATCCATAATAGCGCAAAAAGCATTATCGAAACAAGGCTGATAGGCATTGAAAGAGCAATCGATATTTTAAAAGATTCCTCAACACCTACTCCTTCTACTTATTCTTCTGACGGACAGGTGCACAACAATGTCAAAACCAATTTTACAAACAAAATGATATAGGAGGTAATGTCAATGATTCGGTCATCTTTTGCTGGATTTACAACAGCACAACTTGGTATGTCCGCAAGTCAAGCTGCGCTAAATGTAATCGGTCAAAATATTTCAAATATTAATGTAAAAGGATATACTAGACAACGTGTTGATTTAAGCAGCTTTAACGTAACCACAGGTCCTAGAAAATGGGGTAGTGTCAATGATACCTTTATTGGAAATGGTGTTATTGTAAACCATATTGAACAAGTACGTGACTCTTATTTAGATTTACGTTTTCGTACAGAAATGTCTAGCGTTGGATACTATGATAAAACACTTGCTGCTTTGGAAGATTTACAGGCTGTTTTGGATGAAGTAGATAAACAAGGTAGTATTCACAACCAATTAGAAGCAATCTTTAAGGCACTGAACGAATTTAACCCACAGGCTGCTAACAACGAGTTTCAAAACATGGCAAAAACAGAAATGCAATTATTAACACAATATTTTAATAATTATGCAAGCAGAATTGAACAAACAAAAAATGAAAATTTAGTAGAGTTTAGAGATCAAACTATGCCAGCAATTAACCATATTTTGGAGGATATTTCTAATTTAAACAGAAGTATCCGTGAAAATGAAATTATGGGAAACCCTGCGCTGGAATTGCGTGATGAAAGAAACTTACTTTTTGATGAACTTTCTGAATATGTTAAAATAGAAGTAACTTATGAAAATAAATATGTGGGACTTTCTAGCAAAATTGCAGAAGAATGTACTGTAAAATTATTAGGCACCGATGGCGACGGCAATATTTTTAAATATACCCTTGTTGACCATGACAAAGCATCTCAATTTCAGATTAATGAGGATTGTTCCAATCTGACAATGACAGATGTGAATGGTAATCCTGTTGCAGATATTGGTAGTGCATTAAAACCTGTAGCAAATGCCGCTGGCACTACAAACGGTTTTACAATTACAGAAGCTACTGCAATCAATGACCTTTTAAATAAAATACAAATTAAAGCTACAGCAATGAAAAATCAAATGCTTGCAATTCATAAGCACAATGATACAATTAATGCTGCTACTGCAAAAATCAATAGCTGGAGCAAAAAAGGTGCAGACCTTCATAAAGAATTAAAAAGCGCATTACAAGGTAGAGATGGTGTTCTTGCTGCCATTGCAAATTATCAAGAACAAATAGATGCCTTGCCAGCAGATACCCCAGCAGATGACCCACAGCGTTTACAACTAGAAGCAAAATTAGCAGACAGACAAAGAGTATTAGGAATTTATAATGAACGACTTTTTGGCACAAAAGAGGCACCAGCAGGAATACCTAATAAATCTACCAAAGATTTTGAAGATGCTGACTGGACTGCTTGGACAACTGCAGTACAGGGATTAGATATAGATGAGGATAACTACAAAAACAATGTTGGTATTTATCAAAAATTACGCTATATTTATGGTGACGTTACAAATGCCGGAACTGAACCCCCACTCTACGAAACTGAAGAAGTACCAGAAGCTGATGGTACTAAAAGAACAGATTTTGCTTCTGGTGCATTGCGTACTGCTAGAGATGAGAGAAGAACTGCACAAGCAGGTTTGAAACAAGCACAAGCAGATTTTAGAAATGCTGAAATTGCTTTAAAAGAGGCTATTTATGGTAAAGAAAATGCTGATGGAACAAGAACAAAAGGATTGCAAGATTATGCTAACATTGAAGTGGATTTTGAAACTTATCCAATAGATGGTACTATTTCCTATATTTCTTTACCTAAAATTACTTTGGCTGGTACCTCTGCCAGAGATGGGGAAGGAATTCCTTTGTTTGACCCATCTATTAAATATGATTCAAAACCGGAAACTGTAATAGGTAAAATCGGTAAAATTACAGTAAGTGGAAATGACATTACTATTACCGATACAAGAGGTGTAACTTACAATGAAAAGGTAGAAAATGTTGATGGTACTCCTTATCAATGTGCCACAGATGCAAATGGAAATATTATATTTGATGGTGATGATAAGCCAACACTTGCACTGGATAAAGATGGTAACATCATGTTAGACATGGGCGACCAAAGAAACATGTATTATCACATGCAAGAGGATTCCGGCAGTATCAAGGCTGTTTTAGATATGTTTAACCGTGCAGGAGAATTTGATGGCTCTAATGACCGTGGTTATGATTATTATTTGAATATGCTGGATTCCTTTGCAAGACGTATTGCTAAAACATTTAATGAAGCAAATACACAGGATAAAGATGGTAATCCATTGTTAGATGCCAATGGAAAACCGATTGAATATGCAAATGCTCTTTTTGGTGCAAATGGTGAAATACCAGTGAAATATTGGACAAATGCAAGTGGACAAAAAATTAAATTTAATGGAAATGAAATTCCTGATGTTTTTAGAACAGATGATGATGGTTATTTGTTAGATGATAATGGAAAGCAAATCCTTGTAGATGATAATGGTAATGTTTCAGCAACTGGTAAACCAATTTCATTGTCAAATGGAACTGCTGATTCCATTACTGACCCTAATCCTACTGGTGACTTAGCTACAATATATACTAATGCTAAACTTGATCCAACTGCATTAGCTGCCTATGGTATTGTAAAAAGCACTACAGACTATACAGATGCAGATGGTAATAACATTAAAGCTGGTGATTGGGTAGATAAAGATGGTAAGTTAATTGCAACAGCTGCTCAGGGTATTGACTCTCAAAAAACACCTATCTTAAATAAGATTGGTGATGGTACTTATAAATTATTGGATGGCAAAGTACCAAAAATTGATTACGACCAGATTACTGCTTCTAATCTTACCATTACCAAAGACTGGGCAGAAGCAAAAACCAATTTTGTACAGACACATGACCCATCTCAAACACCCGGTTATAATGACAATATTAACCATTTAATTTCTCAGTTTACTGAAAAGTTGGATTATACCTTTACCCAGCCAGATGGTACACAGAAAAAGGTATTTAATGGTACTTTTGTAGAGTTTTATGACAATCTTGGTAACCAGATGGGCTTGGACATTAAGTCAAATACCGTATTAGTTACTAACTATATTACAGTTGCAAACGATATTGCAAACAATAGAGACGCAATATCAGGTGTTTCCTTGGATGAAGAAGGAATTGACATATTAAAATATCAAAAGGCTTATGCTGCTTCTGCAAGACTCATGACAGCATTAGATGAAGCATTAGATAAAGTTATCAATGGTATGGGTGTTGTAGGCAGATAATATAGGAGGTATGATTTATGAATGCTGGAATGCGTATTACGACAAATGCAATGATTCGCAGGTATTCTACAAATTTGAATAACGCATTAGGTGATTTAGATTCAAAAAGAAATACAGTTGCAACCAACAGAAATTTTAATAAAATTGCAGAAGACCCAGCTGCTGCAATGAAATCTTTTAAATTAAGAAGTAACTTTGCAAGAACAGAAGTGCAAAGAGCCAATACAGTCGATTCTCTTAAAAAATTAGATGAGGTAACATCAAACGTTTTAAGATGCGCCGATATGGGAAGGGATTTTATTGACCATTCCTTGCGAGGATATAGCGGTCTTGCCACAGAACCAGAAACTCGTCAATCGTTAAAACAATCCGTTGACAAATTGGTAGAAAGTTTTATTCAGCAGATGAATGGTAGATATAACGAAAACTTTATTTTTGCTGGAGCAAGTACCAAAGAATTGCCTTTTAGCATTGACGAAAGTGGAGAATTGCTTTATAGAGGAATCTCTGTAGATAAACCGGAAGCATTGACAACAGATGATTTAACAAACATCGTTAGAGAAGCTGACCCTGCTTTAACTACTGATCAAGTTTCAGAAGCAGTTAAAAATATTATGGGAGATAAAACATTAATTACTTCTGCTGGTGTAAGTAGTGCATTAGCAAGCTCTGGATTAACTACTACACAACAACAAATTGTAAAAGACAAAGCAGAAGCATTAGGCGAAACAAAACAAAAAAAATACGAAACCTATATGAACGAACACAGTTATCGTGACATTGGCTTTGGTTTAAAAGAAGAAAATGGTGAAGTCGTTTCTACTAGTGCATTTGATACTGCTGTAAATGGTTTACAAATATTTGGGCATGGTTTAGATAAGGATGGCTTGCCAGAAAATATTGTTTCTCTTGCACAAGAACTTTCAAAAGCTCTAGGCGCAGAAGATTTCGACCTAGAACAATATGATAAAATCGTGAATAAAATGCGTTCTAATTATAATGATATGATTGACAATGGTCTTGCTTCTTTAGGTACAAAAGCTGCCTTTTTGGAGCATACAGAAGACCAATTGATTGAAACATCACAAATATTAAATGAACAAATCAGTTCTTTAGATTTTTGTGACCCGGCAGAAGCAATTACAAATTTGATGTGGTCTCAATATGCTTATAATGCCACATTAAAAGTTGGCAATACTTTACTTTCTAATTCTTTTATCGACTTTATGAGTTAATAAATTCCCCAAAAAGTTCTTCTAAAAGCGGAGAACTTTTTGGTGTTTTCATTCTATTTCAAAGGGGGATTGTATATGGAACAATTATTAAAAATTACGACCGTTCCAATTTCTATTGAACTTAAAGTAAATAATGCTAGGCTGGAACAAAAAACGGGAACTGCTGATTTAGAGATTAGCCGTGAAAATGGGAATTTCAGAATTAAAAGTCAACCTATTCGTTTGAGTATTGACACATTTGAAGCAAGAGATTCCATTCGTCCTTCCTCCGCTGGTTCTTTAGTCAGACATTTTGCACAAGACGGAAAAAATGCCGCTTATCAGGCAACCGCAACTTATGCACAGGAAGGACAAATGTTACTCAGCGCAACCTTAGGTGATGACGCTTTAGACCAAATTATTAAGCAAAGAAACACCGTCAACACAGACTATGGCTTGGATTTTATTCCAAAAACAGATGCTGATTTAAGTTGGTCAAAACCTAATATGACGATTCAATATGAAATGGACAAATTAAATTTTGACTGGAAAATCAATAAAACTGGCTTTGAATTTATACCAGGCAGCATTGAATTTTCCATCACACAGCAGCCAGATGTATTGATTGAGTATGTCGGCGACCCACTTTATGTACCACCAAGCGCAAACCCAAATTATATTGATGTAAAAGCATGAGGTGAACTATGAAAAAAGAATGCACTACAAAATATTTTGGAACATACTCTTACGAGCAACAAAATATCATATTATTTGAAAATGGACTTTTTGGTTTTGAACAAGAAAAAGAATTTGTTCTAATTCAGCTTGACCCAAACAATGAAAATGTACTTTGTTTACAAAGTTTGAAGGATACAAACCTTGCATTTTTTGTTGTAAATCCCTTTGCTTTTTTAGAGGAGTATAATCCTCAGCCAAGCAAAAAAGAATTACAACTTATCGGCGCAAAAGATATGGTATTATTTTATGTTATCTGTTCCATGACAGATGATATTTATACCAGTACCGCAAACTTAAGATGTCCGATTATCATTAATCCGCAAAATAATAAAGCTTTACAAATTATATTAGATAATCCAGAATATCAATTCCGTCATTCTTTTACGGCTTTGGTGCCAGAGGAGGAGGAGAAATGTTAATACTACAAAGGAAGGCTTCCGAATCTCTCGTTATCAATGGAAATGTCACCATTACGATACAAGAAATTACAGCAGACAGGGTAAAAATTGCCATTGATGCGCCCCGTGAAATTTCCATTGTACGCTCTGAGTTGCTTGAAGCAGCCTCCACAAATCAAGAGGCAACAAAAAGCAATTTATCCGATGTTTCAAATTTATTGTCAAAACTACAAAAAAAATAAAAATCGTGCCTCTCTATTTCTTTGTTAGAAACAGGAGGCACTACTTTTTTAAAGCACCAAAACAGCAATATGCGCCAAAGAATCGCTTTGTGTTTTTTCCAGATGTTCTTCTAACTGTTTGGTGTGTTGTTCATTATGGAACATTGTCCTTGCAATTTCTGTCACATAATAAACAAAATCTTCTTTTGAAGTATCCTTTTCGACACAACAAGTCAGCATAAATAAAAATACACTATATGTAATTGCCATAGCGCAATAATTACGCCAAAAACCGCCATCTACACGGAAAGCTGTTCTTGATGCTAAAAATCCTTCTACCATAATGTTTTCTAACCAATATTCACGACCTTTTAAAAATTCATCAAAATCTGCCATTGCTTGATTATATTTTTCTGTAGTATATTCAATAACAAAATTAATTTTCGGTGTATCTGCTTCAGCTTCGGCTTCAAATTTACGCACAAGGTCAATTCTTTCTTTAATTCTACCTTCTAAACGATTGTGACCAAACTTGTCCATATGATAAATAACAGTTTGAGAAGCTCTTTGTCTACCATCAGAATTGAGATTTGCAAACGGTTTTTTAAACGTTTCCACTTCTTCAATCTCCCGAATAAAAAGTTGAATATATTCTTGAATTTCGCCGATAACTTTTTCCGTTTTTTGGGCAAGCTTTTGTTCTTCCAGCTTTTGCTCCTCTGTTTTTTCCTTATCTTTTTTCTCTTTTTCCTTGTCATCTAATTCCGGCTTAATTTCTTTCATCATGGTATCAATTTTTTGCATTGCCATACCCAAAATAACCATTCTTTCCCCGAAAGTATAATTTCTATTTTGGAGCACGCCCAAGACAAGAATTTTCATATCATCCCAAAGATAATATTCAGGAAATCTTTTTATGGTATTCAAATTATAATTATTTGCGCTATTTTTTTCGAGAGAGGTCAATTCTCTTTCCTGGACTTCCAGCATAATACCATCTTTTTCTTCCAGACAAAGATTGACAGTTGTTTCGCAAGCAATGGACAAAAAGCGTTCATAATTTGCAATATAGCGGGAAATATGGCGAGGAAAAACCTTACAAGTTTTACTCATATTTTCGGGGCCAACTTCAATATACATTTTGCAAAGCCCATCATCTGCTAAAAATTTACATCTGCCCTTTTCATCTGTTTTAATCAAGCATTTATCGGAACCTTTTTCCAAAATAAAAGCGTCTTTAAAAATTTCTTTAAACGCATCGGTATGCATTCTTTTTTTGACATTTTTGAATTCTTCTCTAGTAAAATCAATGCGCCAGCCATGGCAGCAATCATTTCGACAAGCACCACCGATACATTCAAATTTTTCATAAAACGTTGGTTGCAACACTACATTTTTCAAAAAAAATCTCCTCCTTAAAAAATCAAGACCTTAAAGACCTTAGGGACTCCGTCCCTAAAACCCTGCAAGCTTTTTGAAAAAAAAGCTTGACCAAAAACCTTTTTGGAAAAACTAGTGTTTTTCCCTGTTTTTTCAGCAAAATGTGTCTTTTTTCAGGAAAACAAGAAAAAAGGCAGGAACGGCGTTCCTAAAGTCTTTCTTTTCTTATAACAAATAAGAAGTTTTAAGGGTGGAAAGCCTTAAAAAAGGCAGGCACATTGTGCCTGCCTTGAAAAAATTCATGTATATTATTGTAACAACTGAAGAACGCCCTGAGGAACTTGGTTTGCTTGAGCAAGCATAGCTTGAGA
>CAJUKL010000015.1 GCA_910587195.1 uncultured Clostridia bacterium
TTAGGAAGGGCAAGAAAGATTTTTGATGACTTGTATTCAGTTTTGAAGGTGTAAAGAAGATATATGGGGACATACCCATTTTTGGTTAATCCTCGATAGCTCAGCGGTAGAGCATCCGGCTGTTAACCGGAGGGTCGTAGGTTCGAATCCTACTCGGGGAGCTAATTATCACGATATAAAGGGGTATAGTTCAGTTGGTAGAACGTTGGTCTCCAAAACCAAATGTCGAGGGTTCGAGTCCTTCTGCCCCTGTCAATTTCATATGGCTCAGTAGCTCAGTTGGTTAGAGCGCCGGCCTGTCACGCCGGAGGTCGAGGGTTCGAGCCCCTTCTGAGTCGTCTTTGGGAGTTTAGCTCAGCTGGGAGAGCATCTGCCTTACAAGCAGAGGGTCACAGGTTCGAGCCCTGTAACTCCCATTTTTTTATTTAAATGAGGGATAAAAATGAGTATATTATTTGGAAGGTCAATGTTTTCGATTGTGTTTTGTATTGTTACAGTTGGCTTTATTATCGTTTTAACAAGTATTGTAATAACTATGTTGAAAAATATTGCAATATGGAATGAAAATAACCATTCTCCGCAGCTTACCGTTTCTGCAAAAGTTGTATCAAAAAGAACATTTTATCGTAGACGCGCAAATGCAAATGATATAACAGGAATGCATGGACATCATACAACATCAACTTATTATGTTACTTTTCAGTTTGAAAGTGGTGATAGAATGGAATTTTCTGTAGATGGTTCGGAATATGGCTTATTAGCAGAAGGAGATACTGGAAATTTATGCTTTCAAGGAACAAGATATTTATCTTTTAAACGAGAAAAATAGATATGAATTTTGATTTGTTAAGAAATGTATCCTCAGATTATAATACATTTTGTTCCATTGCAGAAAGTCTTGAATGGATAGCAATAAAAGAAGTACATGAAGAATGGGTTACCACATATCCATTAGGGATTTTTGTAGATGCTTATGAGTTTCCAAAGGATTATGTGCAATATAATATAGAATCTGTGTATGTTAGAATAATTCTTTCTGGAATGGCGTTTTCGGAAGAGTGGGATAAAGATTTTTGGAATATTTCACAAGAGGAAAGAAAAAAATGCTTAGCAGAAGGAGCATTTTTATATAAACCATATGCTATTGTACAAGAAATGCATTTTATAGAACGAGATTGGAAATATCTTGCTCAAAAGATAGAATATTTTGCAACCCTCAATAAAATTCCAATTTCGAAGCAAAAACAATATATGGATAAATTACAAGGCGCAAGAGTAATGGAAATTGGTGCTTATTATAATGATGTTCTTTATATAGCAATTAAACAAGATTTTGTGTTGGTTGTTTTTTGTGGATTTTGGGATTGAAGGAATTATGTAAAAGAAAGTACATAATTCTTTTTTTATATGCAAATAAAATAGCAAAAAAAACAATAGAAGTATTGTCTTATTTTTAAAATAAAATTTATTCTTATCAATAAAGTACAGAAAGAAACATAAAAATCAAATTTATTTTCATAAAATAAATAATACAGAAATTAAAAGTTTTAACAATATCTTCACGCCAAATTCTCTTGTATTTTATGATTTTTTTATTATAATAGTATCTGAAAAACTGGCGATACAAAGGAAAAGATTGAAAAATGGAATAGAGGAGGAAATGTATGCAAAATTATAAAATGGGGATAGATATTGGCTCAACAACTGTGAAAGTTGTTGTCATTAATCATAAAAACAATATTTTGTTTCAGCAATATAAAAGACATTTTTCAGAAATTAAAAATACAGTTGCAAATTTGTTGCAGGAAGCACGGGAAAAATTGGGGAATATTTCTTTTAGTGCAATGCTGACAGGAAGTGGTGGCGTTTCTATTGCAAAATCATTGGAAATTCCTTTTATACAGGAAGTGGTTGCTACAGCAAAAGCCATTGAAACTGCTGCACCAAAAACAGACGTTGCCATTGAATTGGGCGGAGAAGATGCAAAAATTATTTATTTTTCTAATGGAATTGAACAAAGAATGAATGGTGTTTGTGCAGGGGGCACTGGTTCTTTTATTGACCAAATGGCTAGTTTGTTACAAACAGACGCAAGTGGCTTAAATGAATTGGCAAAAAAGCATAAAGTTATTTATCCGATTGCATCCCGTTGTGGCGTATTTGCAAAAACAGATATTCAACCTTTAATTAATGAAGGAGCAGCAAAAGAAGATTTAGCGGTTTCTATTTTTCAGGCAGTTGTTAATCAAACAATTAGTGGTCTTGCTTGTGGAAAACCAATTAGAGGATATGTGACATTTTTAGGCGGTCCCCTTCATTTTTTATCGGAATTGCGTCAGAGATTTATTGAAACTTTAAAATTGACAGAAGAAACAGCAGTATTGCCGGAAAATTCTCATTTGTTTGCTGCTTATGGTACTGCAATCTCAAATGAAGAAGAGGCAAAACAAATGACTTTTGATTCTTTGCTGCAAAAAATATATCATGGGGAAAAATTAGAAATAGAAGTGAATCGTTTACAACTACTTTTTGAAAATAAACAAGATTATGAAGCATTTCAAAAAAGACATGAAGCAGAAAAAGTACAACGTGTGGATTTGTCTACTTATCAAGGAAATGCTTTTTTAGGCATTGATGCAGGCTCTACTACAACAAAATTGGCGCTTGTTTCGGAAACAGGTGCTTTGTTATATTCTTATTATGGTAGTAATGAAGGAAATCCTTTAAAAGTAATTATAAAAAGTTTAAATGAATTGTATGAACAAATGCCTGAAGGCGTAAAAATTAAAAATTCTTGTGTAACAGGCTATGGAGAAGGCTTGATTAAAGAAGCATTAATGATTGATTTAGGATATATTGAAACAGTTGCCCATTATAAAGCAGCCAGCTTTTTTAAGCCGGATGTAGATTTTATATTGGATATTGGCGGACAGGATATGAAGTGTATCCGCATTAAAAATAATGTCATTGATAGTGTGCAGCTAAATGAGGCTTGTTCTTCTGGCTGTGGCTCTTTTATTGAAACATTTGCAAAGTCTTTAAATTATACGGTTGCGGAGTTTGCAAAAGTGGCCCTTTTAGCAAAAAATCCGATTGATTTAGGCTCAAGATGTACTGTATTTATGAACTCTCGTGTGAAACAGGCACAAAAAGAAGGCGCAAGCGTAGCTGATATTTCTGCTGGTTTGGCTTATTCGGTAATTAAAAATGCTTTGTTAAAGGTAATTAAAATTGCAGACCCTAAAGCTCTGGGAAAAAGTATTGTTGTGCAAGGTGGTACTTTTTATAATGATGCGGTTTTAAAAAGTTTTGAAATTATTAGTGGCAGAGAAGCCATCAGACCAGATATTGCAGGAATTATGGGCGCATTTGGTGCAGGCTTGATTGCACTTGAAAAATATAAAGAAGGTTATCAAACAACACTTGTTTCCAAAGAAGAAATGAATTTGTTGGAAATGAAATCCACTTTAACAAGATGTAAAGGTTGCACGAATCATTGCCTTTTGACGATTAATCATTTTTCTAGTGGAAGAAAATTTATTACAGGAAATCGTTGTGAAAAAGGTCTAGGAAAAGAAAATGTTCAAAATGAGGCACCTAATTTATATGAGTATAAACGAAAAAGATTGTTTGAGCATTATAAACCTTTGGAATTGGAAAAAGCACCAAATGGTATAGTAGGAATTCCTCGTGTGTTAAATATGTGGGAAGATTATCCTTTTTGGTTTACTTTTTTTACCAATTTGGGGTTCCGTGTAGAACTTTCTCCTTATTCTAGTAAGGCTGTGTATGAAAAAGGAATTGAATCTATTCCAAGTGAATCTGCTTGCTATCCCGCAAAATTGGTACATGGTCATATTATGAGTTTAATAGAAGCAGGAATTCATTTTATTTTTTATCCAAGTGTAGTGTATGAAAGACGAGATATTGCAGAATCGGATAATAATTATAATTGTCCTATTGTTACTTCTTATTCTGAAAACATTAAAAATAATGTAGAAGAATTAAAAGAAGTGAAGTTTTTAAATCCTTTTTTGTCTATGGGAGAAAAAAAGACCCTGGAAAAAAGATTGATACAGGAATTTAAACAGTTTGGATTATCTGCAACAGAAATTTCTGCTGCTGTAGAAGCAGCTTGGCAGGAATGGGGACAGTTTAGAGAAGATATTCATCAAAAAGGAATAGAAACCCTTCAATATATAAAAGAACATAATATGACAGGAATTGTACTAGGGGGTAGACCTTATCATGCAGACCCAGAAATTAATCATGGAATTCCTGAATTGATAGCAGGCTACCATATTGCAGTATTAACAGAAGATAGTGTGGCACATTTAGGAAAAGTAGAACGTCCTATGGTGGTGCGTGACCAATGGACGTATCATTCTCGTCTTTATGAAGCAGCAGCTTTTGTTAAAACACAACAAAACTTAGAATATGTTCAATTAAATTCTTTTGGCTGTGGCTTAGATGCTGTAACAACAGATGAAGTGAAAAATATTTTGACAAAGGCAGGAAAAATTTATACTTCCTTAAAAATTGATGAGGTAAATAATTTGGGAGCAGCAAGAATTAGAATTCGTTCCTTAATTGCAGCCATTGAGGATAGAGCAGAAAAACAGGTAAAAATACATGCAGGAGATGCTTCTCTTAAAAGGGTTATTTTTACAAAAGAAATGAAAAAGGATTATACGATTCTTTGCCCACAAATGTCACCCATTCATTTTGATATTCTAAAAGAAGTGTTCCGCAGCAATGGCTATCATTTAGATGTGATGCCTGCAATGGATAAAAATGCCATTGATACAGGGCTGAAATATGTCAATAATGACGCTTGTTATCCAGCTTTGATTGTGGTAGGACAACTGATTAATGCTTTAAAATCAGGAAAGTATGATATACAAAAGACTGCTGTTTTGATTTCTCAAACAGGTGGTGGCTGTCGTGCTACGAATTATATTAACTTTATCAGAAAGGCTTTAGAAAATGCAGATATGCCACATATTCCGGTTATTTCGATTAGTACAGGAGGATTAGAAAAAAATCCTGGTTTTAAAATTTCTCCTTCTTTATTCCATAAAATGCTGCAAGGTTTTGTTTATGGCGATTTATTTATGAGGGTGCTCTATAAAGTACGTCCTTATGAAAAAATAAAAAATGCTGCTAATACTTTATATGAGTATTGGAATCAAAAAATAAAAGAAGATGTTAAAACAGGAAACTGGAAAACTTACTGTAAAAATATAGAAAATATTATTGAAGATTTTGATTCTTTAGAAATTACAGATGAAGTAAAACCAAAAGTAGGAGTTGTAGGAGAGATTCTTGTAAAATTTCATCCAACTGCAAATAATGATATTGTAGGATTGTTAGAGGCAGAAGGTGCAGAGGCAGTGGTGCCTGATTTATTGGGATTTGGATTATATAGCTGTTATAATGCTTCTCAAAAAAGAAAATATTTAAAAACACCTTTGAAAGAAAAATTAGTCAATGATATAGGAATTGAAGTCATAGAATTTTATCAAAAACCAATGATAAAAGCTTTAAAAGCAAGTAAAAGATTCCATGCACCAGAGGATATTAAAACATTGGGAAAATATGCAGAGTCTATTGTATCTCTTTGTAATCAAACAGGAGAAGGTTGGTTTTTGACAGCAGAAATGATAGAGTTAATTCGTTCTGGAGTGCAAAATATTGTTTGCACACAACCATTTGGCTGTTTGCCAAACCATGTTGTGGGAAAAGGTGTTATCAAGGAATTAAGAAAGCAATATCCACTTTCTAATATTGTTGCGATTGATTATGACCCAGGTGCAAGTGAGGTAAATCAGTTAAATCGAATTAAATTAATGTTAGCAAGTGCCAACAAAAATTTATACATAGCAGAAACAGAACAAAAAGAAAATAAAAAAAGAATGAGAAGACATTTTTTCAAAAAAGCATCCTTTGATATGAAAGGGTAAAACTTTGCATTTTTGTTTCCTTAAAGAGATTGATTTTAGTTTTCCTGATAAAGTTTTGCCGGTTCCTTTCTTGATTAGAATAAAAAGAAACCGGCATTTTATTTTTTATTCTACTTCTTTGAATTGGTCTTTTCCAACGTTGCAAAGAGGACATTCCCAATCACTAGGCAACTTGTCAAATGGAGTGCCTGGTGCAATATTATGTTCTGGGTCACCTACAGCTGGGTCATAAATATAACCACATACTTCACATTCATATTTTTTCATTATAATCCACCTTTCTTATGTTTATGATTTTATTTTCATAATAATTATACCATACAATAAGCAATAATTTCAAATTCTTTTGGTATTTGTAAAAAGTCAACTGGTTTTCCTAAGTTCCATCTTAAATCAAATAAAGTGGTGCTGACTATAAGTTGGAAGAAAAGCATAATAATACCAGCATCTATTCTTTGTTCATATTCACTGGTGTTTTTTTCTTTTTTGATGGCAAGAATCACTTTTCCACCCGTTAAAAGAAAACGCCAAGATTGTTGATTTAAGGTAGAAGGTGCTAATTTTGAAAACATAAAAGCTTCTAATAGTCCTCTTTCTTCTAATATAGAAGCATCTGCACCATGTCCCCATTTGTCAATATATACAATTTCGTCTAATCCAAGTTTGTAATCTGCAAGAGAAACCGCAGCACCTTTTTTTGGAGCATTGGCATCATAACCTAAAGCAATCAATGCAACAACTTCCTTGTCAGAAAGTAAGTTTAAACGCTCTTTGATATTGGAACGAAAACTTATCCAACAGGAGGAAATTCCCATATCTAATGCTTTTAAAATCATGCTTTGACCAATATAAGCAGCATTTTCAATGTAATAGTCTTTTTTTTCAGAAAGTATCAAAATGTAATGTGGTGCATCTATCATATTTCCTTGATAGCCTGCAATGCCATCTAAAGTAAGAAAAGCATCACTGTTGGACAAAATACGTACTTCAAATGCAATAGAATCATCTATTTTGGGACAGGTAAGAGCATAATCCTTGATTGCTTTTAATGTTTGGCTGTCAATGCTGTCTTTTTTGTATTCTCTAACAGATTTTGTTGTTAAGATTAGATTTTGATAATCCATAATTAATCCACCTTTCTCATGCTATGTTTTATTTTCCGTCATTATTATAACATATAATAAGTAATTTTTTCAAATTCTTTTGGTATTTTTGACTAATATAAGCAGTATTTTCAATGGAACCTCTTTTTTTTGGAAAGTATTAACAATCTAATGCATTTGTTATATTTTTTTGCTAGTCTACCATATCATCTAAAATAAAAGTTTTATACTTGAATAAAGTATGTACTTTTTTATCCATTATGTTCAAAAAATATTTTGTTCTAATTTTTCATTTTTATACAAAAATATATTTCGTATTGTAAGCAAGAAACATTTTTTTATGGTATAATAGAAAGGAATGTTAATATGTGCTATTTCATATATTGATAGAGCATAAAAATATAGAAACGTCGGATAGGGTGAAAGGACTTATGGAATGGATAAAAGGATTTTTTGGTGACTTAGGAATTACAAATTTTATGCGTCCGACAGTGGGCTTTTTTGATGTGTTGGATATTTTAATTGTTGCCTACCTAATTTATAAAATTGTGTTTTGGATTAAAGAAACACGAGCTTGGGCGCTCTTTAAGGGAATTTTAGTGATATTTGCTTTTGCAGCAATTTCTGCACTTTTGCACTTAAATACAATTATGTGGATATTGACAAATACAATTTCCGTTGGTATTATTGCAGTTATTGTTGTGTTTCAGCCGGAATTAAGAAAGGCTTTAGAAGAATTGGGAAAAGGAAAAGCATTTTTCTTTTTTAGTAATTTAGGAAAAATGGATTCTGATGGAAATAATGAAAAAGTAGCAACTCGTACGATTGATGAAATTTTAAAAGCAGCAGATAAAATGGCAGCCGTAAAAACAGGTGCTTTGATATTATTAGAACAAGATGTTCCTTTAGGAGATTTAGAAAGAACAGGTATCCCGATTGATGCTATTGTATCAAGCCAGCTTTTAATTAATATATTTGAACATAATACACCACTTCATGACGGTGCCGTCATTATACGAAACAATCGTGTAGCAGCAGCAACTTGTTTTTTGCCTTTGACGGAAAGTAATGATATTAGTATGGAATTGGGAACAAGACATAGAGCAGCCATTGGAGCAAGTGAAGTTTCAGATGCTTATGTGATTGTTGTTTCAGAGGAAACAGGCGCAATTTCTATGGCGCAAGGTGGCACGCTTTATCGGGATGTGACAACAGATTCCTTGCGAAAAATGCTTTCTGGCTCAACAAAATCTACCAAAAGAAAATTGGTATTATGGAAAGGAAGGCAAACAAAATGAAAAAATTACAAGAGAAAATCATGCAAGATATTGGCTGGAAATTGCTTTCACTTATGATTGCGATTGCATTATGGTTTATGGTCATTAATATTGAACATCCAGTTACCACAAGAATATATACACAAACAGTTACAATGGAAAATATAGATGCTTTGACAAAACAAGGATTAACTGTATTAAATAAAGCACAACTAGAAAATATGAAGGTTTCTGCCAAACTAAAAGCACAAAGAACAGCATTAGACAGACTAACACAGTATCGAAATAGTATTCGGGCAGTCATAGATTTTAGTAAACTGGAAAATATAAAATCGGGAGATACGGCTGCTTTAGATGTTTCCTTTTTATTACCAGATAGTGCAGGCACAGGTTTTGAAATTGTGAGCCAATCTCCGGAAAAAGCACAGGTGATTGTGGAAAAACTTGCGGCAAAAAGAATGCCGATTGAAGTACAAGTAGATGGAGAAGCAGGAAATGGTTATACTACTTTGCAGCCTCAAATTTCTCCTTCTTCTGTCCAAGTTTCGGGAGCTTCTTCTGTGATTAATCATGTAAAAAAAGTACAAGTAAATGTTGAATTACAACAGGCATCAGAAGACATTGTTGTGACAGCAGAACCGGTAGCTTATGATGAAAATGGAAAACAAGTAGAAGGTGTTACAATGGATACTTCTAAAGTACATGTTTCCATAGGCGTTCAAAAAAATAAAATAGTAAATTTGAATGTAAGTACGGAAGGCACACCAGCAAGAGGATATGAAATTGCAGAAATAATATGGTCGCCAAAAACGATTAATATTGCAGGTAGTGAAGCAATTTTGAATCATTTGCAAGCAATTACTTTACCAGTTGTAGATGTGACAGACGCAACAGAAACTATAACACAATCTATTTTATTAAATGAAATATTACCGCAAGGGGTAATGCTGGGAAATGATACTCCTTTAGAAGCAGAAATATCTGTAGTGATTCAGCAGCAAGAAGAAGAACAGCAACAAATTACAGTGCAAAGTGCTTCTATTACCTTAGAAGGGGAAAAAGAAGATTATGAATATACACTTTCTGAAAATAGTATTTCTTTACATTTAACAGGTACAGCGAGAGCTTTAGCCATGATTACAACAGGAAGTGTGCCAGTAAAAGCAAATGTCACAGATTTGACTGTAGGAGAGCAAAGTGTAGCTTTAGAAATTAATTTGCCACAAGATGTTACCCTGGTGGGAGAGATGCCATCTGTTACAGTTACCATTACAGAAAAAGAAAAACCAACAGAACAACCGAAAGAACCCGAACAACAAGAAGAAACAGAACAACAAGAAGAAACAAAACAGCCAGAACAAACGGAGCAAACCGATGAACAGGAACAACCAGAACAAGACCAACTTGTTATGAATATGAATGTACAATCACCACCAACAGCAGAAGAATAAAAATTTAGGAGGATATAAAGTATGGGAATTTTGTTTGGCACAGACGGTGTCAGAGGAATTGCAAATACAGAGCTTACGGGTACACAAGCATATAATTTAGGCAGAGCAGGAGCGTATGTTTTGACAAAAGAAAAAAAACATACTCCTAAAATATTAGTAGGATTAGATACTAGAATTTCGGGGGATATGTTGGAGTCTGCGCTTGTGGCAGGAATTTGTTCTGTGGGAGCAGAAGCAATACAAGTCGGAATTATTCCTACACCAGCCGTTGCATATTTGGTAAGAAAATATAAGTTAGATGCCGGTGTTATGATTTCTGCTTCCCATAATCCAGTGGAATATAATGGAATTAAATTTTTTAATCATTTGGGATATAAATTACGTGATGAGTTAGAAGAAGAAATTGAAGATATTATGTTTCACCATATGGATAGTTTGCCACAACCCATTGGAAAAGAAATTGGGATTAAGTCTATTGCAGAAGAAGCTTTAGAAGATTATATTTCTTTTTTACAGCAATCTACAGATACAACTTTTGAAGGGATTAAAGTAGCGATTGATTGTGCAAATGGTTCTTCTTATAAAGCAGCTCCTATTTCTCTTTTAAATTTAAAAGCAAGAATCTGTATTATACATAATGAGCCAGATGGTACAAACATCAATGAAAATTGTGGTTCTACTCATATCCAAGATTTATGTGATTTTGTAAAAGAAAGTAATGCAGATGTAGGTTTTGCTTTTGATGGAGATGCAGATAGATGTCTTGCAGTGGATGAAAATGGACAATTAATTGATGGGGACAAAATACTTGCAATTTGTGGTGCAGCTATGCAAAAACAAAAAACATTAAAAAATGATACTATTGTTGCAACAATTATGTCAAATATGGGGCTTTCTATGATGGCAAAACAAAAGGGCATTAAAATAGAGCAAACAAATGTAGGAGATAGATATGTTTTAGAAAGAATGATTGAAAAAAATTATAATTTGGGAGGAGAACAATCGGGACATATTATTTTTTTAGACCATAACACTACAGGAGATGGCATATTGACAGCAATCCAATTTTTAACGGTTATGAAAAAAACAGGAAAAAAGGCATCCGAATTAGCAGCTATGATGGAAACAATGCCACAAGTGCTTGTCAATGCCAAAGTAAATAACAATAGAAAAAATGATTATATGGAAGTAGCAGAAATTAAAGAAGCTATTCAAACTTTAAATGAAAAATTTAATGGGGAAGGCAGAGTTCTGATTCGTACTTCTGGAACAGAGCCACTTGTTCGTGTTATGATAGAAGGAAAAGATTTAGAACTTATGCAAAAAGAAGCAGAAAAATTAGCAGAATTGATTTCTGAAAAATTACAATAAAAGACTTTGCCTCTCTTTTTTAAGAGAGGTATTATTTTACAAAATAATTAAAAAAAAAGTAAAGAATTTTTGATAAAAATAGTGTAAAATAGAAGAAAACAAAAATTTATCCTGATAGAGGTGTTTAAAAACAATGAAAAAAAATTTATTATTACTGCTTGCTTTTTCCTTTACTTGTGCGCATTTTTCAATATATGTTAATTATCCCAAAACTGTATTTGCAGTAGAGTCTGCTTTTTCTCCTATTTTTTTAGAAACAAGCGGCACAAAAGAAATTACAAGTCCTACCAACTTAAGTGTTTTTTATATCAAAGATGAAAGCCGTACAGTAATACAAGAAAATACCATTTATGCTTTAAAGTTAGATAATGGTTTTATTTTCCAAAATAAACCAGAAATATTGACATCTGGAAAATATAGAGAAAAAGTTTATTTTGAAATAGATGAGCAAAATCCTTCGATTGCTTATCTTACCATACAGGAAAAAACAAATGATAGTGATGGTGTTATAGAGTTTCGTAATTTAGATGTTGCGCCAACAAAGGTTTCAGAGCTTGATAAAGATGTTTTTTTATCGTTAAGCGGAAGTGATACTTATGATACTATAAAAGTTGGCACCTATAAAGAAGCAGCTTCTACTCGAAAAGAAATTAAAATAGAAACTTTAGAAGGTGGAAAAAAACCTTCTGCAACAGGAATTTCTGCCCCTAATAGAAAATTGCAAATATGTATTGATGATGAAGAATATGGTACTGTTACAGCAGGAGATAATGGTATATGGAATTATGTATTTCCTTATAAATATTCTTCTTTTGAAGCAGGAACTCATACTTTTACCATTGGCTATTATCAGGGAACAGAAAAACCTTCTTTTGCTGTTTCTCAAACCTTTGAAATTGCAGAAGAAGCACCAAAAACAACAGCAACTGTTACTTTTACAATAGGAGATACTTCTTATAATTATGATGGAAGAAAAGGCTATATGGAATCTCCTCCTTTTATAGATGATAATGGTAGGGTGCTTTTGCCTTTAAGAGCAGTTGCAGCCACACTGGGTATTTCATCACAAAATATTGTATGGGATAGTACAAGTCAAATGATTCATATTACATATCAAACAAAAGAAGGACAATCTCAAACTGTTGTTTACAAAATAGGCTCTAATACGGCAACTATTAACGGGATTTCTTCTGAAATGGATACAGCACCCATTATAAAAGATGGAATTACCTTTTTGCCTTTACGTCCCTTGTTACATTCTCTTGGTATTACAGATGATAATATCCAGTGGGATGAGGATTTGCTAACAGTTTCTTATGAAGCAGAAAGAATTTAGTATGCATAAAAAAGGAAAATAAAAGGAGGTTTTTATTTATGAAAAAAGCATTGGAATATTTTTTAAATGACTTGAAAGCAATACAAGAAGCAGGTACTGCAAAAGAGGAAAGAATTATTACAACACCACAAAAATCACGTATTGATACTATAGCGAAAAAACAAGTGGTTAATATGTGTGCAAACAATTATTTAGGTCTTTCTGACAATCCTGAATTGATTGCCGCTGCAAAAGCAAGCTATGATACTTGGGGCTTTGGCTTGAGTTCTGTGCGTTTTATTTGTGGCACACAACAAATTCATAAAACATTAGAAAATCGTATCAGTAAGTTTTTAGGAATGGAGGATACTATATTATATTCTTCCTGCTTTGATGCAAATGGTGGTTTGTTTGAATCTTTATTAAATGAGGAAGATGTTATTATTTCTGATGAATTAAACCATGCCAGCATTATTGATGGCGTTCGTCTTTGTAAAGCAAAAAAAATGCGCTATAAAAATAATGATATGGAAGATTTAAAAAATTGTTTGGAAAAATCCAAAGAGGCAAGAATTCGTTTGATTGCTACAGATGGTGTTTTTTCTATGGATGGATTTATCGCTAATTTAAAAGAAATTTGTGATTTGGCAGAACAATATGATGCCCTTGTAATGGTAGATGATAGTCACGCAGTAGGCTTTATGGGAGAACATGGCAGAGGAACACCAGAATATTGTGGCGTTATGGGTAGAGTGGATATTGTTACAGGTACCTTTGGAAAGGCATTAGGTGGTGCTTCTGGTGGCTATACAAGTGCAAAAAAGGAAATTGTGGATTTACTTCGCCAACGTTCTCGCCCTTATTTGTTTTCTAATACTGTGGCACCTGCTATTTGTGCTGCTACGATTAAAACGATTGATTTATTAGAACAATCTACAGAACTCCGTGATAAAGTTCATGAAAATACTGCGTATTTCCGCCAAAAAATGAGTAGTCTTGGCTTTGATATTCCAGAAGGCTCTCATCCTATTGTACCTGTTATGCTTTATGATGCAAAAGTTGCAAAAGAATTTGCCACACGTATGTTGGAGTTAGGTGTGTATGTGATTGGATTTTCTTATCCTGTTGTACCTATGGGAAAAGCAAGAGTACGTACACAAATTTCAGCAGGACATACAAAAGAAGATTTGGATTTTGCAGTAGAATGTTTTGCAAAAGTAAAAAAAGAAATGAGATTGTGATAAAAGCTGGGAACGAATAAAGGAGATTTTATGAGTAGACCTTTCCGATGGATACTAGCAGTAATTGCTACCCTTTTATTAATCGTTTCATTGTGTGCTATTTTTATCAATGGAAAACCTTTGTTTGATTCTTCTAATAAGATGAGTTGGGTAGGATTTACCATTGCATTTTGTATTTTAATGGTACTTTTATGTTATCTTAATATTAAAGTGGGAATTGCCTATACCATAATGATACTTTTGCTTTTGCTGATAGCTTGGACTCAATTTAGGCATACCAGCGAAAAAAATCAGAATCAAACAGGTTCTGAACAGCAGTTAGATGAAAATGGTAATCTTATCCTTGACCATCCCTATGACGATTTAATTAGTCTGCAATGGGGTACTTTTAATCATGTGGATATGGATTTAATGTTGGTAAAACAGTCAGATAACACTGTAATTAACTATAATAATGTAAAGCATAGCATAGATAATTTAAATAGTGTTTGGCTGGATTATGATTATAAAATGCAAGAAGATATTGCTAGAAAGGAAATTATTTCTATTCTTGGTATGGAAAAGGAAACATTTTCTGTAATTGTTATGAAATATAATGAAGAAGAATTAAAAAATGATGCTGTTCTTATGCTTTCTTTGTCCAATGGAAATACCAAAAAATATACCTTACCAGCAGAACGTTTTAATGATAAAACAAATGGAATTCATGTTTGTAATGTGATAATGCAGAACAATGAAATTGTAGAAGTGATGGAAGATTTAGATAGCAATGAAATTTATCAATAAATATAGGGGGAAAAAGTAAATATGAAGATTGACCATGTTGCAATTTATACGAAAAATTTAGACCGCCTAAAAGCATTTTATGAATATTATTTTGGAGGAATTTCCAATACAAAATATAAAAATAAAACAAGCGGTTTAGAAACCTATTTTTTATCTTTTCAAGATGGCAGCCGTTTGGAAATTATGACACGTCCTGTATTAGATGGAAATAGTGCAGAATTGTTTCATACTGGATATATTCATATTGCCTTTTCTGTTGGTTCTACAGAAAATGTCAATATGCTAACGCAAAAATTAGAAGAAGATGGCTATTCTATTATTAGTCACCCTCGTACAACAGGTGATGGCTATTATGAAAGTTGTGTATTAGACCCAGACGGGAATCAAGTAGAAATTACAGCATAAAAGAGGTGAATTTTTATGACTTTTATTCCGATTGATATGCAAAACTGGGAAAGAAAAGAGCATTATCAATATTATATCAATTTGGTAAAAGCAAAATATACCATAACGATGGAAATGGATGTTACAAAACTGGTTGCTGCGATCCAACAAAAACATTTAAAATTTTATCCTTCTTTTTTGTATGCTATTATCCACACCATTAATCAACATCAGGAGTTTCGTATGGGTTATAATGAGCAAGGACAATTAGGCTATTGGGAAATATGCAACCCTTCTTATACGATTTTTCATAAGGATGATAAAACATTTTCGGATATTTGGTCAGAATATCATGCTTCTTTTGCTGTTTTTTATCAAAATGTTATACAGGATATGGAGCAATATAAAAATATCAAGGGTATTAAAACAAAGGCAAGAACAGGACAAAATTATTGTCCCATTTCTTGTGTCCCTTGGATTTCTTTTACCAATATCAGTTATGATACCTTTACAGAAAATAAAATGTTGTTGCCCATTATTTCCTTTGGAAAATATCATTGTCATAATGATAAAATAACCCTTCCTTTTTCCATTTTTGTCAACCATGCGGTTGCAGATGGCTACCATACTAGTAAATTGCTACAAGATATACAATATTTTGTGAATCATTTGGATTGGTTGCTATAATATTTTTTAATTTTATTGCTTTTTCTTTTTAGCTGTGATAAAGTTTTGGAAATAAGCTAGATATAGGAGGAAAAAAATATGTGTGGTATTTGTGGTTTTACAGGTACGTTAGCCAATGCAGATGATGTTTTAGAGAATATGATGAATAAAATAATACATCGTGGACCAGATAGCGGTGGAAAACATATTGATGGAAAAGTAGCACTCGGTTTTCGCCGTTTAAGTATTATTGATTTAGACCATGGTTCACAACCTATGTATAATGAAACGGAAGATATTGTGGTAACATTTAATGGAGAAATTTACAATTATCAGTCTTTACGAGAAGATTTGATTGCAAAGGGTCATATTTTTAAAAATGATTCTGATACAGAAGTATTGCTTCATGCTTATGAGGAATACGGAGAAGGAATGTTGCACCAATTAAGAGGAATGTTTGCTTTTGTTATCTGGGATAGCAAAAAAGAATTACTATTTGGTGCAAGGGATTTTTTTGGTATCAAACCTTTTTACTACACAATCATAGATGGAAATATGATATATGCTTCTGAAATTAAAAGTATATTAGAGTATCCTCATTTTAAAAAAGAAGTAAATAGAGAGGCTTTAGAAAATTATTTAACTTTTCAATATTCTGTATTGCCAGAAACCTTTTTTAAGGGGGTTTATAAGCTGATGCCTTCTCATTGTTTTACTTTCCAAAATGGAACGATTACGATAAAACGTTATTGGGAGCCAACTTTTGAAGCAGATAACAGTAAAACACTGGAGGAATTTGTAGATGCGATTGATACAGCAATGCAGGATTCTATCAAAAAACATAAAATTAGTGATGTAGAAGTAGGTTCTTTTCTTTCGAGTGGAGTAGACTCCAGTTATGTTGCTGCTTGTTTTCATGGGGATAAAACTTTTACAGTAGGGTTTGACTATGAAAAATATAACGAAATTGATTATGCAAAATCATTGTCTAAAAAAATTAAAATTGATAATTATAGCAAACTCATTAGTACAGAGGAATATTGGAATACCATTCCAAAGGTACAATATCACATGGACGAGCCTTTAGCAGACCCTTCTGCAATAGCATTGTATTTTGTTAGTCAAACAGCTGCAAAGCATGTAAAAGTTGCACTTTCTGGAGAAGGTGCAGACGAATTTTTTGGTGGTTATAATATTTATAGAGAACCTCATGATTTGCTGCCTATCACAAGCCTTCCCAAGCCTATCAGAAAACTGTTAGGTGCGATTGCAAAAGCAATTCCTTTTCAAATAAAAGGAAAAAATTATTTGATTCGGGGCAGTAAGGATTTGCAAGAGCGGTTTATTGGAAATGCTTTTATGTTTGATGAAGCAGAAAGAGAAAAATTATTAAAACATCCCACAAAACGCTATCCTCATACAGAACTAACAAAGCCGGTTTATGACAAAGTAAAACATTTAGATGATGTTACAAAAATGCAGTATATTGATATTAATTTTTGGTTGATAGGAGATATTTTATTAAAAGCGGATAAAATGAGTTGTGCACATTCTCTTGAGGTGCGTGTTCCATTTTTAGATAAAGAAGTATTTAAAGTGGCTAGAACTTTACCTACAAAATTTAAAGTCAATAAGGAAAATACAAAATATGCAATGCGTATGGCTTCCCATCGCTATTTACCAGATATGGTGGCAGAAAAGAAAAAATTAGGATTTCCTGTACCAATTCGTGTTTGGCTAAAAGAGGACAAGTATTATCATATTGTAAAAGAGGCTTTTACAAGTAAAGCAGCACAAACATATTTTAAAACAAACGAAATTTTAAAATTTTTAGAAGAACATAAAGCTGGAAAAGTAGATAATAGTCGTAAAATATGGACAATCTATATGTTTTTGGTATGGCATAAACAATTTTTTGAAACAGAAAGAGTTTAAGATAAAAAAAGGGCAGTTGTTTCCGCCCTTTTTTTGTTAGTTTTCCATATTATCTGTATAGCTAAAGTCAATTGGTGCTTGTGTTACAACTATTTCTAAAATGTCTGCAACAAAGGACATTAACTGCTTTTCGCTTTCCCAGAACCCCATACCATCTGGGTCTAAAGCTACTTCACTATATGCTTTGCTTAAATTTTCTTCTTCTTGTAAGGCAACAAATTCGCCTTGCCTTCTTCGTAAGCCTTGTGTTAACTGCAATCTTTTTAATTCATCAATTTGTTGTTTTAACATTGGTTTACTTTCTACTCTTTTTTTGTAGTATAAATAGGATTGGTATAAATCAGATTGATATACTTTCTCCCCCAACTCAACTGCCATCTTTTTGATATTATCCAACTTTTATACCTCCATAATAATCGGCAAAATCATAGGACTACGTTTTGTCCTTTGCCACAAATAATTCTTTAGTGTGTCTTTAATTAGCCCTTTAATATAACTCCAACCAGTAATATGTCTTTCTTCACATTTCATCAATGCTTCCATAACAACTGCTTTTGCTTCTTCCATTAAATCTTCTGCTTCTCTCACATAAACAAAACCTCTGGAAATAATATCAGGGCCTGCCATAATCATACCGCTATCTTTTTCCATTGTTACCACTACTACCATAAGACCATCTTGTGATAAATGTTTTCTATCCCTTAATACAATGTTTCCTACATCTCCCACACCAAGACCATCTACCATAACTTGTCCTACTGGGATTGTTCCATTAATCTTTGCTTCGTTTTTTGAAATCTCAAGGACATCGCCTATTTTCATTAAAAATATGTTTTTTTTGTTCATACCCATGTCAATAGCAAGTTCTCTATGCTGTGTTAAATGCATAAATTCCCCATGTACTGGCATAAAATATTGTGGCTTTGTTAATGCTAACATCAATTTTAATTCTTCTTGGCGGGCATGTCCAGAAACATGAATGTCTGCAATTCCTTCATAAACTACATTGGCACCTTTTTTTAAAAGTTCATTGATAACACGAGAAATATTTTTTTCATTTCCGGGAATGGAAGATGCACTGATAATAATTTTATCATCCGGTTTTACAGAAACTTGCTTGTGTTCTGCTGATGCAATTCTGGACAATGCGGACATTGTTTCTCCTTGACTACCAGTTGTAATAATCACAAGCTGTTCATCTTTAAAATTACGAATTTCTGAAATGTCTATCAAGGTACCTGATGGAATATTCAAATATCCTAATTCTGAAGATGTTTTGACTGCATTGACCATACTTCTTCCAATAATTGCGACTTTTCTGCCGAATGTTTTAGCAGAATTTATAATTTGCTGTATTCTGTGAATGTTAGAAGAAAAAGTTGCTACCATAATACGGTTTTTGGGAGTTTCCTCAAATATTCTGTCAAATACAGAGCCTACAGATTTTTCAGACATAGTAAAACCTTTTCTTTCTGCATTGGTGCTGTCACTCATCAACAATAGCACTCCTTGCTTTCCTAATTCTGCAAATCTGTGAATGTCCATAATGTCACCATCTATAGGAGTATAGTCAATTTTAAAATCTCCTGTGTGTATAACTACTCCCAAAGGTGTTGTAATTGCTAAGGCAACTGCATCTGCAATGGAATGATTTGTGTGTATAAACTCCACTTTCATTTGTCCAAGTTTTACAGATTCACCGGGAACAACTGTATGACAGACTACTTTATTGGTCAATTCATGCTCTTTTAATTTATTTTCTAAAAGACCTAAGGTTAACAATGTGCCAAATATAGGAACATTCAAATCTTTTAATACATAGGGCAACGCACCAATATGATCCTCATGCCCATGTGTCAATACAATTCCTCTCACCTTTTCTACGTTTTTCATTAAATAGGAAATATCTGGAATAACTAAATCAATTCCTAACATATCATCTTCTGGAAAGGCTAATCCACAATCAATGACAATAATATCATTATTATATTCTAATACGGTCATATTTTTTCCTATTTCTTCTAGACCACCTAAGGCCATTACTTTCAATTTTTGTTTTTTTGTTGCCAAAAAACGCACCTCCTTTTTTTATTTTAACTACGCCTAAAAGGAGCTGATATAAAAATTTTTTTGACATACAAAAAAAGCTGGTTTTGATGTTGTCAAAAAAAACAAAACCTTAGGAACGTCGTTCCTAAAACCTTGCAAACTTTTATGCAAAAACGAACGCTTTGCTCAGTCTGTAATCCTTTTTCTACTTTTTTTAAAAAATTTTGATAAAAAACTTTTATACAAAAAGAAAACGCCGCCAAAAAACAGTCTTTATTTTTGTGTAAAAATAAATCTGTTTTTCCCTTCTATTTTATTTATTTTTTACATCCGCTCACTTTTACCGTTCTTTTTTATAAAAATAGTATACCATAGCAATGCTTTTTCTAAACCCTACTGAAAAAGAAAATTTTTCCTTTTTGGAAAATACAATAGAAAAAGAGCAGTTACCTTTTATTTTGACAAACATTTCTGTTTTACAAAAAACTGCTTTTTATGATGGTTTCTATTTTTTATCCGAAATTAGTCAATTTTAATCGTATATTCTCCTTCACGACGAGCAAATAAAGCAGAAACTCTTTCAAATTCTGCATCTTCTTCTACCCATTCGTAAGTAACACCTTCTGCATTAATCGCTATTTCTTTTAATATAATGGCATCTGCTTCTTCTTCGTCCAGCAAACTGCTTTCCATTACCAAAAGATAACGATTTGCACCACTCATAACATTATCAATAATAATAAATTCTGTTTCTATTCCATTTTCATCTTCCATAGAAACAACTTCTTGTTCAAAATCGTCTGACATAATACACCTCATTTTTTATTTTGCTTTTTATCTAAATAGCCTTGTAAGATATACACCGCTGCCATTTTATCAATGATATTTTTTCTTTTTTTACGGCTGATGTCTGCCTCTAAAAGACTTCTTTCTGCGGCTATTGTACTCATTCTTTCGTCCCAAAGGATAACAGGAATGGTAGGAAAGGCAGTTTCTAATTGTGCTTGAAATAGTTTTGTTTTTTCACAACGCTCTCCTTCCGTGTTATCCATATTTTTAGGGTATCCTAATATAATGGTATCTATTTCATATTCTTTGATTAAAGTTGCAATACGTGCAATGCTCTTTTTATATTCTGTAGGATTGCTTCTTTTTATGACCTCTACGCCTTGGGCAGTCCAGCCAAAACCATCACTGACCGCTACACCAATCGTTTTATCTCCATAATCTAAACCGAGCTTTCTCATAATGTATTTTTCTCTAAATAATTATTTACGACTTCTTCTAATAATTCATCTCTTTCTAATTTGCGAATTAAAGAACGAGCATTTTTATGGCTTGTAATATAAGTAGGGTCACCAGAAAGAATATAGCCTACAATCTGATTAACAGGATTATAACCTTTTTCTTTTAATGCTTCACTAACATTTAATAATATATTTTTTGCTTCATTTTGTACTTCTTTATCTACACTATCAAAAAATTGTGTTTCATGTAAATTGTCCATGCTTTTTCACACTCCCTTATTTTTCTATTTCCGCAATCTCTCTTGTTTCATAATAATATAAATTAGCAGATTATGCAAATAAAATTTTTATGTTAAAACTTACAGTTTTGTTACAATTCCTTTTGCAATTTCTCCATATGTTTCTGTTAAGGTTGTTTTTACAATTTTATTTGTTACATTTTGGTCACTTTTTCCATGAACTTTAATATAATTGCTGGTATGACCTTCATATATCTGAGGTTGTATTTGTCTTTCATATAATACTTCAGTTTCTTTTCCTAAAAACTTGTTTAAAAATTCTCCTGCCATTTGTTCGCTTAAATTAATTAGCTTTTGACTTCGTTCACTTTTGACAGCATTTTCAATTTGTTCTGGTAAAATGGCTGCTGGAGTTCCTTTTTTTGGGGAATAAGGAAAAACATGAATTTTTGAAAATTGCATTTCTTTTGCAAATGTATAACTTGCTAAAAAATCTTTTTCTATTTCTCCCGGAAAACCAACAATCATATCTGTGGTAATGGCAACATCAGGCATAAATTGTCGTAATAATTTGACAGCTTGACGATATTTCTCTGTATTATATTTTCGATTCATGGCTTGTAATGTTTTGTCACAGCCACTTTGTAGAGATAAATGAAAATGATTGCAAACTTTGTTTAAATTTGACAAGGTTTTTACAAAGTTTTCTGTTACAATGTTTGGTTCAATCGAGCTAAAACGAATTCTTTGAATTCCCTTGACTTCATGTACCTTTTGAATCATTTCAAGCAGTGTTATGTTTTTTAAATCTTTTCCATAAGAAGCAACATGAATTCCAGTTAATACAATTTCTTGAAATCCATTTTCTGCAAGACGTTTTACTTCCGCAAGTACATCTTCTGGATTTCTGCTTCTGATAGGGCCTCTTGCATAAGGAATAATACAATAAGAGCAATATTGACTGCAACCATCCTGTATTTTTAAATAGGCTCTTGTTCTATTTTTTAGTTTTTGAATGGATAGAGGTTCAAATTCTCTTTCTGTCATAATATCAGAAACATAGTTTTGTGGCTCTTTTTGCTGATAATTTTCTACCAGATTTACAATTTGCTTCCTATCCTTTGTGCCTACTACTATATTGACACCTTCGATTGCCATAATTTCTTGTGGGGCAGTTTGGGCATAACAACCAGCCACTACAACAATACTATTTGGATTTTGTCTTTTGACCTTGCGAATGAGCTGTCTTGATTTTTTATCTCCAAAATTGGTGACAGTGCAGGTATTAATAATATATACATCTGCAGCTTGTTCCATGTCTACTACTTGATAGCCTTTTTCTTGAAATAATTCTGCTATGGCTTCACTTTCATATTGATTTACTTTGCAGCCTAGTGCATGGCTTGCTACCGTTTTCATTTTTTCACCTCAAAATTGATTCGTTTTTTAATTTCTGCAACAACGGCTCCCTTATTATTATCTCCTGCAATATAATTTGCATACTTTTTGACACCTTCTTCTGAATGTTGCATGGCAAAACTATATTTTGCTTGCTGCAACATTTCAACATCATTATAATTATCTCCAAAAGTCATTGTTTCCTCTGGTGAGATGTTCCATTTTTGCTGTAATATGGCAATCGCTTTTCCCTTAGAAACTCCTTTGTTTACAACATCAATACAATCAAATCCAGAAACAGCAATTTCTACTTTTCCTTTTAATTTTTTTTCTAAAATAGGAAAACTATATTCACTGGCTCCTTTTGGGTCAACTAAAGAAATTTTGATAATATCTTCTTTTACTTCGCAAAAATCTTTGACTAATTTAATTTGATAATGAAATCTAGGAGAATTTAAGTTTTCATAGACTGCTGGTTCTGTGGTGTAACTGCAATTTTTGCCACAATAAAGAATGGCTACATTATCTAACTTTTGAATTTCAGATACAACAAAATCAATTAATTCTTGTGACATCACACTGGCATAAATTTCTTCTCCGTTGTGTACCACATAAGCACCATTTTCTGCTAATATTGTAATATCCTCTAAATAATCTTTAAATGTTTTTTCCAAGCTGGGGCGTTGTCTGCCACTTGCTGCTACAAAATGAATTCCTTGCTGTTTCATTTTGGGCAACAATTCGTATATCTCTTTATCAATTTCTTTATTGTCTTTTAAAAGTGTTCCATCCATATCTGTTGCAATTAACTTAATCATAGATTTTCGCTCCTTTTACTGAATTTTTAAAAATAGAGGTAACAATTTCATTGCAACTTTAACATCTTTTCCAGAAAGCCATACAACATATTGTCTTAATTTGTCCCATTGCCTTTTTCTTGTTATTGGTAAGTTGCATATTTCTTCTATTTCTTCTAATTTTTGTATAATTTCCTCTTTTTCTGTGGAAGATAATTCATTCATCATGCTAATACTTAAATGAACAGCTGAAAAATCTGTTTCTATTGTAATAATCTCTTTTTCTCTTTCTTGCTTTAAATATAAGTCTAATAATCCTTCATTACTATATCCATTTTGTTGAAATAATTTAATTCTTTCAATCAATAATAAAATATTTCTGCGACAAATTTCTATTTGCTGGCTTACTTTTTCCCATCCGTTTAAAACTTCAATATTTTCTGCAAAACCATTGATTCTATCAATATAATGACTGATTAGCATTAAAAAAAGTGCTTCCATTGATTCTTTATTATCATAAAATTGTGTCCAAACGATTTCACATTGTTCTAAATCTTCTTCTATCATTTGTTGCAAATTTTTTTCTTCTGTCATAAATTTCCCCTCTCCCCTTAGTATTCCTATCATATCAAATGCTTTTTATCCTGTCAATTTTAAAAAGCCCTGGAAAATCCAGAGCTTTTAGAATTATTTTTTTCTTCTACCTTGTTTTCTATTTGGTTTTTCTCTTTTTGTGGAAATACTTGGTTTTTCTTCTTGTGTAAGAACAGGTGTTATTTCTTCTTCATTTTCTTCATTTTCCTGTATTTCAGGTAATCTGTTAAAAAGTTCTGATAAATAACGTAAACCTTGCGCATCTTCTTCCTTTAATTGGGACATTTCAAACCGAAATTGCCAGTTGCCGTTGGAAGTGCTTGGAATATTCATACGATGGTTACCATCTAAACGTAAAACATCTTGAATTGGGAAAATAGAAAATATTGCTGTGGAGCTCATTACAAGACGAATCATATCCCATGCAATGTCATTGCCACTGATATTCATATAACGACGTACATGGTCTTTTTCATGTTCTGTACCATTTGTATACCAGCCAATAGTGGTATCATTATCATGAGTACCAGTATAGGCTACTGTATTGGTTTCATAATTATGAGGAAGATATTCATTTTTACTGTCTTCATTAAAGGCAAAATGAAGGATGCGCATACCTGGAAAACCTAATTTTTTTCTTAATTTGCGTACGTCATCTGTAATAATACCTAAATCTTCTGCAATAATGGGGAGTTTTCCAAGTTCTTTTTCTACTGCCATAAATAATTTTTCTCCGGGTCCTTTTCTCCATTCTCCTTTAGTGGCATCTTTATCTTCAAAAGGAACAGCCCAATAACTTTCAAAACCTCTAAAATGGTCAATGCGCAAAATATCTACCATATTTAAAGTGCAACGGATTCTATCAATCCACCATTGATAACCTGTTTTTTCGTGATATTCCCAATTATAAAGCGGATTTCCCCAAAGTTGTCCTGTTTCACTAAAATAATCTGGAGGAACACCTGCTACTACTATTGGAAATCCTTTTTCATCTATATAATAATTTTTAGGATTTGCCCAAGTATCTGCGCTGTCATAAGCAACAAAAATAGGAACATCGCCTATAATTTTTATATTTTTATCATTTGCATATTGTTTTAGTTCTTCCCATTGACGGAAAAATTCAAATTGTAAAAATTTGTATCTGTCTATGGCAGTTGCTAATTTTCTTTTCCATTTTTCTAATGCACCATATTCTCGATTTACTAAGTCTTCTGGCCATGTACTCCAAACTGCACCAAAATAATAATCTTTTTGTAAATGTTTGGGCAATTTTTTAGATGTTTTTTCTTCAAAAGCATAAAACTCACTGGAGAAACCTGCACCTTGTCTTTCTGCAATAAAATAGTCTTTTAAAGCAGCAAATAATGCATAATCTTCTAACCAAAAACTATTTTTTTCACAGAATTTTTGAAATTCTGCTTGGTCAGCAGTAAATGCTTTTTTTTGAAAACGACGATATGCCTTTTCAAATAACCCTTTTTTAAAAGGAATTGCATTTCCATAATCTACTTTTTTACAAGAAAAAATAGGAGATAATTCTATATCCATTTCTTCTAAATAACCCTTTTTATATAAAATATCTGGGCTAATAAATAAGGTATTTCCAGCAAAGGTAGAAAAACTTTGATAAGGAGAATCACCAAAACTGGTGGGTCCAAGAGGTAATATTTGCCAAAGACGTTGACCAGATTTTTCTAAATAGTCCACAAATTTATAGGCATTTGGTCCAAAATCTCCTATTCCAAATTTGCTAGGTAAGCTGGAAGGATGAAGTAAAATACCACTACTTCGTTGAAAATTCATAATACCACCCTTTTTCTTTTGATTTATTTAACAAGTTATAATATTATTATATCGAAATTTTGAACATTTTGCCACCCTTTTATTTGACAAAATAAAAATCATTTTGACTGTTTTTTGTCAAAATGGCAAATTTATTGTTGTATGAAAAAACATTTCATGTAAAAAATAAAACTGTGCTACAAAAAGAAATGATGGAATAAAAAAATTTTTAAAGGAGGATTATCATGAAAAAATTTCCTATTTTAATGATAAGTTCTGTTGCTGCACTCATGTTTAGTATTACTGCTTGTGGAGAAAAAGTCTCTAATAATTTAGGGGGTGCAACAAGAGGAAATAATGCTTATGACTATAATTATGATTATAGTGCAACAGGCAATAATGGGGATAATGCCTTAGGGTTTGATGGAAATAGTGCAAATTATCCAGGTTATTGGGATTATTATGGTATTACAAATGGTACTGCAAATGATAGCATGAGAAATGGTTTTATGAATAATGGTTCTACCCCTTTTTATCGAAACACAGCATATAATATCAATACTATCCCAGAAGGGATAGGTACTACAGGAGGAACTGGTTTAACTGGAAACGCTGGTGAAAATACTAATACAACATTAGATAGTGCAACTGTAGCAAACTAACACAAAGGCATTATAAAATAGCAAAATACTATTTTATAATGCTTTTTCCAACGTTAAAAGAAATTCCTTTTTTTCAAGTCCTCCATGATAGCCAGTTAGTTTTCCATTTGCACCAATAACTCTATGGCAAGGAATGATAATTGCAATGGGATTATTATGGTTTGCATTTCCTACTGCTCTTACTGCTTTTTTCTTGCCAATTTCTTTGGCAATTTGTCCATAGGTTTTGGTTTGTCCATAAGGAATTTTTTGTAATGCTTGCCATACTTTTTTTTGAAACTCTGTCCCTTCTAATTCTAAAGGTAAAGAAAAATTTTGCCTTTTTCCTGCAAAGTATTCCAAGAGTTGTTGCTGTGCAAATGCTAAAAGAGCTGTTTTTTGCCATGGAATTTCTTGTTTTTCTTTGCCATAACAAATAGTAGTTATTTTCCCCTCTTTTTCAATTAGGGTGAGAATCCCTATTTTTGTTTCTATTTCATAACGATATTTCATTTTTTTATCCTCTTTTTATAAAAAATGATTGTTTTTTTATAATAATAGTATATGATAAAATAGAAAAAAAGACAACTTCCTTTTCTAAGGCAAAAAGACAAAAATTTATAGTTGCGCAATAATGGTAAAAAGGGTTGTTTAAGGAGGGACATTATGCTTGGAACAATTACAAATTGTTGTACCATATTAACGGGAAGTGTAATAGGTGCTACATTACATAAGGGAATTAAAGAAGAATATCAGGAAACAATGATGAATGGCTTAGGATTAGCTGCTCTGGCACTGGGTATCAATAATTTTGCAAAAGCTATGCCAAATAGTAAATATCCTGTTTTGTTTATTTTTAGTATGGCATTTGGCGGATTAGTTGGTTCTATGCTAGATTTAGATGGAAAATTTCAAAAATTAGCGCAAAAGGTATCCAAAGGAAATTTAGCACAAGGTCTTACTACAGCTGTACTTTTGTTTTGTATTGGAACAATGTCTATTTTAGGGCCAATTCAAAGTGCTTTAAATGGGGATAATACACTTTTATTTACCAATGCAATGTTAGATGGTGTTACCTCTATGATTTTAGCTTCTAATTTTGGTATTGGAATTGCGTTTTCTGCCTGTATCCTTTTTTTATGGCAAGGTAGTATCTATCTTTTAGCGCAGTTTATAGGTGGCTTTATGACAGAAAATTTAATGACAGAAATTTCTATTGTGGGCGGTATTTTAATTATAAGTTCTGCACTTGGTATTTTAAAAATAAAAAGTATTAAAACATTAAATTTACTCCCTGCTTTATTTGTGCCTGCTATTTATATTGCACTTACCTCTTTTAATTTTAAGTTTTTTTAGGTTTTTTGCATTTTATCAATGGAACATTTTATAAATATTAAAATTATGTGTATTTTTTTATGCAATTTGCTTTCTCTATTGCAGGATAGCTTTCTTTCTTGTATAATAAAAGAAGAAAAAACCTACAAGATTTCATTAAGTTAAGGAGAGAGGAACTATGACAGCAAAAACGCATGGTTATATTACAAAAGAAATCGAATTAGAGCAAATTTATCAGTTTATATTGAAATGGTTTGACCCTAACGCTAAAATTAACCGTTATGAAAATAAAAATGGCGAAAATAATGAAATGGCTGTTTATTTTACATATAAAGGAGAAGAACGCCGTTTATTTGCTATTGTTTATAAAAGTACAAAATTTTCCAAAACTGGACAAAAAGAAAGACAAATCTTTTTAGATTTGGGATATTGGGGTTCTAGTGTGGAAATTATGAAATCAATTATTTCTAATTTTTCTGGCTATTTAGACGAAAACGATTGTGATGAGGAAGACCCTTATTTTATTGAAGAACATCAAGAGGGAATTATGCCAAATATTATTAAAATTACACGTTCTGAATTAAATAAAAGAATGGGCGGCACTGTTGTCATTATTGATGAGGACTAATTTTATGGAAAAGCACCTTAACAGTATAGTAGTTAAGGTGCTTTCTTTTTATTTTTTTTCCTGCATTTCCTGCATTTTTAAACTCATTTTTTCTTTAAAAGTTTTCTTTTTCTTATTTGCTAAATTTGCTCCTTTTACACTAACAATATAAATTCCTGCTAGTTCTACTTTTACATTTTTTTTAACAGGTATGATTTCAAAAACAGACTTATCACACATTAAATTAACAATTTGTGGACCAACTTTTGCCTTTACTAAAGGCATTTTTCGCATTTTTGCTGTTTTGGGCATTTGTTCATAAACTGCTTTTGTTACATTGGCGGCTGACGGTTTTTCTATTTTTTTGTCTATCACAAAAATCTGTGTTGCAATTTTGTTTTGCTCAATAAAATCTTGCGCTTGTACCATTTTTCCCATATTTTTGCGGTTGAAATAATATAATATTGCAAGAGCAATAATAACAACAATTAGCAATATAATGAGTACATCTAATAGCACAATCATCCCTCCTCTTTTTCGTATTTTATCTATTTTAACATTGTTTTTTGGTTTAGGAAATAGTAAAATACAATTTTTTTCTTAATTTTAAAAAGATAATAAAAATAAAGAGGAAAAAACAAAAAAAATACGTTATAATAATTAAGAAATAAATGAGAAGGGAGAGAAAATAAAATGACATTTTTAGACTTTTTACCATTTTTATCAACAAGCATTTTTTTATTAAATGTTATTTTTGCAGTTCTTGTGGTGTTTTTTGAACGGCGAAAACCGGCAAGTAGTTGGGCATGGCTTTTGGTCTTGTTTTTTATACCTTTTTTTGGGTTTATTATATATATGGTTTTTGGCAGAAACAGTAAAAGAGAAAAAATGTTTATCCAAAAAGAAAAATATGATACAGAAGTATATTATCGTTATTTGCTGTTTAATGATACTTCTCTTGAGGCTTTTCGTTCTCAAAAAAAAATAATAGAAGAAAAAAATGGTGCCTTTGTAGTGCAGAATAATTTAGATGATTTGATTTCTCTGCATATTAATGCTGGTAGTTGGGTGACAACAAACAATCATTTAACACATTTTATAGATGGTAATAGTAAGTTTGATGCATTAGTAGAAGATATTCGACAGGCAAAAAAGTTTATACACATGGAATATTATATTTTAAGAGGAGATGATTTAGGCAAAAAAATTGTACATGAATTGGCATTAAAAGCAAAAGAAGGTGTAGAAGTACGTTTGCTTTATGATGGCATGGGCTGTGCAAGCCTTCCCCGTAATTTTTTTCAGGAATTAGAACAATATGGCGGTTATGCTGTGGCGTTTTTGCCCCGCTTTTTAATTCGTTTAAATTATCGTGACCATAGAAAACTTTGTGTTATAGATGGCGAAATTGGCTATATTGGCGGCTTTAATATTGGAAATGAATATCTAGGAATTGTAAAACGATATGGAGCATGGCGTGATACCCATTTAAGAATACAAGGAGATGCGATAGACCAGTTACAAATTCGTTTTATGATGGACTGGAATTTTATTACTGCTTATGCTCCTATTTCCTTAAAAAAAATGTATTTTCCAGACAGAGAACAATTAGATGGAATTAAAATGCAGATAATATCTAGTGGGCCGGATACTGTTTGGAAAAATATATGGAATGGCTACTTTAAAATGATGAATGAAGCAGCCCAACATATTTATATTGAAACACCTTATTTTGTTCCGGATGATGGCATTTTGGAAGCACTTCGTGTGGCTGCATTGTCAGGCATTGATGTTCGTATTATTATTCCAGGAAATCCTGACCACTTTTTTGTTTATTGGGCAAGTATGTCCTATCTAGGAGAATTATTAGAGGCAGGTGTTCGTTGTTATCAGTATGAAAAAGGATTTATTCATACAAAAGCAGTGTTTATTGATAGTGAAATTTGTTCCATTGGTACCGCTAATATGGATATTCGTAGTTTTGATTTAAACTTTGAAATAAATGCTTTTATCTATGATAAACAAACAACAACATTATTGGAACAAGATTTTTTAAATGATTTAGAAAATTGTGTAGAAATTACAAAAGAATGGTATTCAAAACGGAAATGGTGGTTTCGTGTCAAAGAATCTGTTTCCCGTTTAATTTCCCCTATGTTGTAACAAAATTGTAGAAAAATATTTTTGACAAGCTACGAAAGAAATAAATTGCTTATGAAGGAGAAAAACATGGACAAGACTTATACAGAACAACAACAAATTGGTTATTTTGAAGTGGACAACAACTTATATTTGACACCTTCTGCACTTGTATTTCATTTACAAGATACTGCTATTCGCCATTCTGCCAGTTTAGGCTATACTTTGGATTATATGGCAGAACATCACAGAGGATGGGCAGTTGTAAATTGGCATATTATTATAGACCATATGCCAAAATGTGGCGAAACCATAAAAATTATAACATGGAGCAGTAAATGTCGCCGTATGCAGGCAGAACGTTCTTATTTACTTTATGACCAAGCGGGTACAATCGCTGCGCATATTGCTTCCCGCTGGATATTTATGGATTTGGAACAAAGAAAACCAACAGAAATTGGTGCAGAAATGGAACAAAAATATGGAAATAGTGAGATTACTGCAATTAAAAATGAAAAATATAAATTACCAAAACTACAAAAACAAAATATGACACAAAGAACTTTTATTGTGACAAGACGAGATACTGATAACAATGGACATACAAATAATGTAAAATATATTGAATGGGCAATAGATGACATACCTGACGATATTTATAACACTATGACAGTTTGTGATATTCGTGTTGTTTACCGAAAGGAATGTTATAAAGGAGATGCTGTCACATCTAAAAGTGAGGTGCATACACTTGAGAATGGTGACAAAGAAGTTATTTCCTTTTTTGAATGGAATGATATTTTATTGGCAGAAGTAGTAACGCAGTGGAAAAAGAATACTGCTCTGTAATACTTAATAAAATTTGTGATGGCAAATATAATATCCAGATACATTTTGCTACTAGAGTGTTTCCGGTTAAAAAAGAAATAGCAGTACAGCAATCACATAATGCAAATAATAATAACCCTATTTCATATATTTTACTATATTTTTGTGTAAATACGATAAGGATATGCAATAAAAATAGAATACTATAGCAAGCAGCAATCCAATATAATGGCAAAAAACTAAGTAAAATTCCAAAAGGTAGCAGTAAAAACATATATGTTTGCTGCCTTTTTTCATATTCTAAAAAAGGAAACATCTGACACAAATAAAGCAAATGTACAATCGTAAAAAAGGCTACACCCATAGAATAAAAGGAAGTAAACAATAATAAAAAATCACAAAAAATAGTATAGCATAATATTGTTTTTTTGAAACGATTTGATGTAAAAAATAATAATAGTATGGATAAAAATTTTAAATAACTACTAGATATTCCATGAATGATGTTGAAGTCTAATAAAATAAATAAGATAAAACAAACTGTAATACAAAAAAATAAGTATTTTCTCAAGTTTATCACCTCAATAAAACAATACCCCCAAAAATATTGTTTTATACCTGATAAATTCTATGAAAAAATACTTATTTCAGGGCAAGCGCATAAAAAATATTGTATAAAAAGAAAAAATTTAGAATCTGTTGTATTAGCAAAAGATAAAGGTTTTGGTCAAGCTTTTTTCAAAAAGCTTGTAGGAGTTCTGCACCAACCAGAGCGAAGCGTAGACCTTGGGGAAACTTTTCACAAATGAAAAAAGTTTCCCCAAGAACTTCCGATTTCTATTAAGTTTATAATAAACTATTTTTTTATTTTTAAACACAGAATTATTATGATTTTTGCAAAAAATTTTTATGTGGTTATCCTGTACTTATTACAATTTATTTTTCATTACAATCGCAATATAAGGTGAATCTATCTCTGCCCCTATTTTTAGAAACATATAATGCAGTATCTGCTTTTTCTAGCAGTGTTTGATAGTCTGAAGCATCTTCTGGACATAGTGCTGCTCCTACACTACCTGTAATATTCCAAGTGGTTTCCCCTCTTTGATATTTTTCACGGAATACTTCTAAAAGTTCTTCTAATTTTTTTCTTAATTCTTCTTGAGAAGAAACATTTTTTAAAAATACAAGAAATTCATCTCCACCATACCTTGCAATCACATCTTCAGATTCTCTGAAAAAATTACGCAATCTTTTTGCAACAGTTAATAATACATCATCTCCTATGGCATGTCCTAAGGTATCATTTACCATCTTAAAATAGTCTACATCCATAAAGATTAATGCACCTTTACTTTTTTCTTCTAACAAAGCCAATACTTTTTCTCTGAAAATCGCTCTGTTATATAATCCGGTGAGTGGGTCTCTCCTTGCGCGTTCTCTCCATGTAGTTGCTTCACTTTGCATTTGACGTAATGCGTTAATATTAACTAGGGTTCCAGCTATTTTTACGCATTTATTTTTGTTTTCGTCCCACAAAGGATTACAATGGATTTCAAACCATTCATAGGAGCCATTGATGGTTAAAATACGTAGTTGTGCTTTAATGCTGATGTTGTCCATATTACATTGTTTATAAATGTTGTTTAAAATATTTCTATCTCCTTGAAATACAACATTTGATTTTTTTAGCCATTCCTTAAAATGTTCATAACACATTTTCATACCAATTTGATTTTTAATTGCTTCTGAAAATATAATTTTATCATCTTTTACATGATATTGAAAAGGAATACTTTTATAGTATGGTTCATCAGCAGATTCATCAATAAACTTAAAATCATCCCTGTTATTATCATATACTAATATTCTATGGTTGGAACCAGCAATATTTTTATGATATTTTTCCCTTACTTCTTCCAATTCTAAACGGATTTCAATGTAATTTGTAATATCTGTCATAACAAATAAATAAACTGGTTTTCCGTCTTGTATGCCAAATTCATTTCCCTCTAAATGAATCCACATAATTTCTTCTTGTGCATCCAACATGCGCAATTCCATTTTAAAACGAGTATGCTGTTCTATCATTTTATCAAATTCTCGTTGCGCTATTTTTCTATCAATGCTATAAATACTAGAAAAAAAACCAGCACCCGCTTTTTTTCCAAACATTTCAAAAAAGTAGTTGTTTGCCTCTAGTATGGTTAATCTATCATCTAATACAATTTTTGCTGCTCCACCAGGTAAACTGTTAAAAGTTGCTTGATGTTCCATTTCTAATCGTTTTCTTTCTGAAGTATCTAGTAATATGCCGTAATAAATGGGATAACCTGCTTGTTCTCCGATAAACATCCCTTGCAGTAAAAACCATTGTTCTATTCCATTTTTCATTTTTTTGGGTGCTTCCCAAAAAAATGGCTCTCTTTTTTTTCCGTTTTCTACGGCTGTTTGAATGTATTTTTTTCTTTCTTCTTCTTCCAGCCAAGGCAATACCCTTCCATCTAATTTGTAATATTCTTGTTCTTCCATAGAAAGTAATTCAAAATATTTGGGGCTGCCTTCTAATAAGTAAATATCTTCTTCTGTTACTAAATATTTTCCGCTTGTGCCTCGCATACTAGAATGCATTAATTCTAATTGCAGTTGCTGCTCTTTTTGTTTCTTTTTATCTTCTGTAATATCTCTAATTAATATAATTCCTAACGCTTCTTGATTGTATGTACTTTCCATTAAAAAACAACCACAAGAAACCCAGATTTGTTCTTTTTCAAAATATAATTCTAATAATATATTTTGTCCATCATTTTCAAAAATGTTGACTAAATTTTCTTTGGAAAATGCGTGATACCAATGCTGTTTTTGTTCTTCTTCTAATTTTTGTGCTATGGTATCCAAAAAAAGTTGGTAACTTCCCTTTTCTGGCAAAGAAAACATGCCACTATGATGAAAAACAAGGTAGCTATCTTTGCCAAAGTTGCTAACAATGGTCATTTCATAAATTTGAGATAAAGCAGGTGCTAACCATCTTCTGGCAATTTCAGAGTCTTTTTCTTCTTCTGTTGCAATATGAGGTGACATGATTACAATAAAAGCAGGTGTAATTCCCTGCCATAAGATACGTACGGCACAAATATCTGTTACTTCTTTTGTCACTTCATTGTAGAATATCATTTTATAATATTCTTTTTGTTCTATATTTTTAACAGGACAATTTTCACATTGCCCCTTCCATAAACCATCACAAATTTTATCCTTTTCTAATTCTGGATTGATTTCTTTTGCTTTTTCATTCAGATATAATATTTTGTTATCTTTTTCCTCTATGACGATAACACTTGTGTCCCCCAAAACATCTAATAACCCTTCTACATTCTTTACTGTTTTCATAAGAGTGTAAAACCCTCCTTCCTCTTTTAAAAACTTGCCTTATTAGAAAACTCTAATAACTTACTTTATCATGAAATAAACAATATTTCGTAAAAACAAAATATTATACTTGGTACATAATTATAACACATTTTACATTATATTTTTATAAAACATTTAGAAATAAAACTTTATTTTTTAACCACATTACAATTATGCTTATTATATCATAGTTAAAAGACTGGATTCAATGAATATTATCATTTCTTTTACTTTTTATATTTATTCTATCATAGTATAAAATAGTTTTGCATAAAAAAAGAACCTCTTTTATAAATACTAAAAAGGTTCTTTTTATGATAACAGGTTTATTGCTAAAAATAATATGCTATCTTATTCTTGGATTCCCGGAATTTTTGGTAATGTAGCAAAGCCTTTTTCTAATTCTTCATCAGTTGGTGCATAGTCTTGCATATTTCCAGCTTTATAATTCATGTATGCGGCTAAATCATAAGCACCATTTCCTGTTAAACCAAACAATATTGTTTTTGCTTCTCCTGCTTCTTTACATCTTTTTGCTTCGTCAATCGCCGCAGCAATCGCATGTGCGGACTCTGGAGCAGGTAAAATGGATTCTGTTTTTGCAAATAAAGTAGCAGCATCAAAAATATGATTTTGAAATAATGCTCTTGCTTCATCCAGATAACCATCATGATATAATTTTGATACGATTGGTGACATACCATGATAACGTAATCCACCAGCATGAATGGAGGAAGGAATAAAGCCGCTACCCAGAGTATACATTTTTGCAAGAGGTGTTACATGACCTGTGTCACAAAAATCATAGGCATATTTTCCACGAGAAAGAGAAGGACAAGCAGCAGGTTCTACTGCAATAAAATAGGGATTTGCTTTTCCTGTTAATTTATCTCCCATAAAGTCAGAAATTAAACCGCCTAAATTAGAACCACCACCAGCACAGCCAATAATAATATCAGGGTATTCATCTACTTTTTCTAATTGTAGTTTTGATTCTGTACCGATAATGGATTGATGTAATAATACTTGATTTAATACAGAACCAAGTGCATATCTTGTGTTTGGTGTGGAAGTTGCTTTTTCAACAGCTTCACTAATAGCAGTACCAAGGGAGCCTGTGCAGCCAGGGTCTTTTGCTAAAATTGCTCTACCGGCATTTGTGGTATTGCTTGGACTGGGAATTACATTAGCACCATAGGTTTCTATGACTGCTTTTCGATATGGTTTTTGTTCTGCACTGATTTTTACCATATAAACATCAAGCAGAATATTATAAAAAGAACAAGCCATAGCAAGTGCAGTTCCCCATTGTCCTGCACCTGTTTCTGTGGTAATGTGTGTAATGCCTTGCTCTTTGTTGTAATAAGCCTGTGCAATAGCAGAATTTAATTTATGACTGCCAGAAGTATTGCTTCCCTCATATTTATAATAAATTTTTGCTGGAGTATCTAATGCTTTTTCTAAATTATAAGCTCTGTGCAAAGGAGAAGGTCGATACATTTTATAATATGCTTGCACTTCTTCCGGAATATCAATGTAACGTTGTGTTGAAAATTCTTGTTTGCAAAGTTCTTCTGCAAAAATAGGATAAAAATCTTCTTTTACAGCAGGTTTCATAGTTGCTGGATTGATAAAAGGGTCATGTTGTTCTGGCATATCTGCACGAACATTATACCATTGTTTTGGAAGCTCGTTTTCGGTTAATAAAATTCTGTTGGGAATGTTTTTTGACATAATAAATCTCTCCTATCTTTTTGTATATTAAAGTATTAAAAAAGCCCTCTGCATATTTATCAATATACAGAGGGCGTAACAAACAATTACGTGGTGCCACCTCAATTGGTTATAAAAATAACCCACTCTTACCGTACAAATCATACAGCGTTCTCTATAACGGGAGAACCCGAGTTGCTTACTAAAAAAATTCAGCTCCTACTCACAAGCCCATTCCAGCAATAAAATTGTGTTAGTTCGCATCAACCACTAACTTTCTGAAAGCAATTTTGATTGTGTACTTACTCTTGGTCAACGTTTTTATATATGTTATTGTTATTTATTTTAATCCTTTTTTTAAATTTGTCAATACTAAATTCAATTTTTTTTACAAAAATAGGAACATTTTGTAAAAAAAAACCGTCTAAGCAAATAAAAAAGGAGGAATTTGTACATGGGAAAATATATGACAGTGTTATTTTTAGCACTAAGTATTTATGCACCATCTTCTGAACTGCAAGAATTAAAGCAAGAAGAACCTGCTTTGATTCTTAAGGTGGAAGATGAATACTATTATAGTGATGGGAAAGAAAGCGAAATTTATGGACGGTGTGGTGTTATGGATGGAAAAATTATTTCTACTGTAAAACAAACAGAATTTCCAAAAGAAAATAACCAGTCTAATTTTGGTACAGGGTATGGCTATCAATATATCAATGATACCATAGAAGTAAATATAGATGGAAAATGGATTGTATTTACAAAAGATACAACAATTTAAGAAATATTTAATAAAATGAAAGAGAACAATTCTTTTTCTTTTTCCTGTTTTGTAGTATGATAAAAAAGCAGGAGGCGTGTGTATGTGGAAGTAGAAAGTAGAGCAGAAATCAGAAGAAAAAGAAGAATGAAAAGAAAGAGAAGAAAAAAAATTATTAAAACTCTTTTGTTATTGTTGTTTGTGCTTGCCATTTTAGGAACCCTTTTTATTCTATTTTATAAAAAAGAAGAACAAAAACAATATAGTATAGGTATTGATGCAGGACATGGTGGAGAGGATACTGGCGCAATCGGATACATACAGGAATCAGAATTGACAGAAAAAACAGCAGATTTACTGGAAGAACTTTTGGAAAAAGATGGTCGGTTTAAAATAATACGTTCTCGTAAAAATGGAGAAAATGTCAATATTGTAGATAGAAGGGAACTATTTTTAAAAAAAGAAGTTAATTTAATTCTTTCGATACATGGAAATTCCGACCCTACAGGAACAGCGAGAGGTTTTGAATGTTATCCTTCTCCACCGGGAAGGGAAAACCATAGCATTAGCTATTATTTTGCTGTGTGTATTGCAGAGGAAATGCAAAAAGCAGGGAATCATTTAAGAGGAGAAAATGGTATCCGATATGCATATTATGTAACAGATGAAAATGGAAAAACACAAAAGGCAATAAAAGAAATTTCAGATACAACAGTATATGCACAGCCTTCTTTTGGCATTGTGGAAAAGGTAACTTGTCCGGCTGTATTGGTAGAACAATGTTTTGTTACAAATCAAGAAGATGTAACTGCATTTGGTAGTGAACAAGGTTGTGCTATTTCGGCAGAAGCGTATTATAAAGCTATTTGTAAGTACTTTGGAATTGAAACAAAAACAACAGAATCTTAAAATGTCTTTGCATGAAGGACAAATGTATTGTGAAAAATAACAATAAAATAAATATATTTTAAAAAAAACACTGCAAAATCACGAAAAATGTGGCTGTCTTTTATAAAAAACAGTAGAATGGTTGACGTGTTCATTTCATATGCTATAATTTCATATTAAAGAATTGGCTTTAGAAAAGAGGGATATGACAACATGAAAAGAGTTTATAATTTTTCAGCAGGACCTTCTATGCTTCCTTTAGAGGTATTAGAAAAAGCACAAAAAGAGTTTGTTTGTTATGGAGATAGCGGAATGTCTGTGATGGAGATGAGCCATCGCTCAAAAGATTTTGAACAAATATTATATCATGCAGAAAATACTTTAAGAGAATTAATGAAAATACCAGAAAATTATAAAGTGTTATTTTTGCAGGGAGGCGGCTCCACACAATTTGCCATGATTCCAATGAATCTGATGAACAAAAATCATAAAGCGGATTATGTTAAAACAGGACAATGGGCTTCCAAAGCAGCACAAGAGGCTCAAAAATATGGTAAAGTGAATATTGTGGCTTCCTCAGAAGATACTACCTTTAATCGGATACCAGAATTAGATAGCAGTAAATTTGATGCAGATGCAGATTATTTTTACATCACTTTAAATAATACAATTTATGGCACAAGATACACAACCTTGCCGGAAACAGGAAAGGTACCTTTAGTGGGAGATATGTCCTCCAGTATTTTGTCAGAAGAAATTGATATTACAAAATTTGGTTTGCTTTATGCAGGTGCACAGAAAAATTTAGGTCCAGCAGGTGTTACCGTTGTCATTATCAGAGAAGATTTATTAGGAAATGCAATGGAATTTACACCAACAATGTTACGTTATGATATTCATGCAAAAAATAATTCCTTATATAATACACCTCCTACTTATGGCATTTATTTTGCAGGGCTTGTATTTGATTGGGTAAAACAACAAGGTGGTGTAAAAGCATTACAAAAAATCAATGAACAAAAAGCAGCTATATTATATGACTTTTTAGATGCTTCTCATTTATTCCAAGGCACTGTTGTAAAAAAAGACCGTTCTTTGATGAATATTCCTTTTGTGTTGCCAACAGAAGAATTAAATAAAAAGTTTATTGCTGAAGCAGAAGCAAAAGGTTTTGTCAATCTAAAAGGACATAGAACAGTGGGTGGTATGAGAGCAAGTATTTATAATGCTATGCCAATGGAAGGTGTAAAAGCTCTTGTGGCATTGATGGAACAATTTGAAAAGGAAAACAAATAAGGAGAAACAAAAATGTATAATATTAGAACATTAAATCAAATTTCTCATATTGGATTAAAAAAATTGTCCACAGCAGAATTTAATATTTCTGATACGGAAGAAAATCCAGATGGTATTATTGTGAGAAGTTTTGATATGCATCATACGGATTTTTTAAAGGATAATTTGTTAGCAGTTGCAAGAGCAGGTGCTGGTACAAATAATATTCCGATTGATAAATGCACAGAAAAAGGAATTCCTGTATTTTATACACCAGGTGCAAATGCAAATGCAGTAAAAGAATTAGTTTTAACTGGTCTTTTGATTTCTTCTCGAAAGGTATTGGAAGGTGCAAGTTGGACACAAACATTAATAAATAGTGACAATGTGGAAAAAGATGCGGAAGTTGGAAAAAAACAATTTATTGGCCCGGAAATTTCCGGAAAAAAATTAGGTGTTATTGGTTTAGGTGCTATCGGTGTACTTGTAGCAAATGCAGCTTTGGATTTGGGAATGGAAGTCATTGGATATGACCCCTTTTTATCAATAGAATCTGCTTGGCATCTATCTTCTACAGTAAAACATGCTTCTACCTTGGAGGAAGTTGTTAGCCAAAGTGATTATATTACTTTGCATATTCCTTTAAACGAAAAAACAAAACATACATTTAACAAAGATTTATTTGCAGCAACAAAAAGAGGTGCTCGCCTTATGAACTTTGCAAGAGGTGAATTGGTAGATACGGCTGCTTTAAAATGTGCCATTAAAGAGGGAATTATATCAAAATATATTGTGGATTTCCCAAGTAAAGATGTATTAGGAATTGACAATGTAGTTGTAACACCTCATTTGGGCGCTTCTACACCAGAGTCAGAGGAAAATTGTGCAATGATGGCAGCAGTAGCGATTCGAGAATATTTAAAATATGGCAATATTAAATATTCTGTTAATTTCCCAAACTGTTATATTGATTACTCGGGAAAACCAAGAATTACAATTTCTCATAAAAATATTGTGAATATGATTGGACAACTTGGCGCTGTTTTTACAAAATATAGTATTAATATTGATAATATGATTAATAAAAGTAAAGGAAATTTGGCTTATAATATTATTGTATGTGACAGCTTAAACGGAAAAGAAAAAGAACTTGTGGAAGATTTATATAAAATTGGCAGTGTCATAAAAGTAAGAGTATTATATTAAAGGGGAGATTTTTTTGGCAATCATAAAACCTTTTCGAGCAATTCGTCCTATTGCGGAAAAAGCAGAAAAAGTGGCAGCTTTACCCTATGATGTAATGAGCAGTGAAGAAGCACGAGAAATGGTAAAAGGAAATCCATATTCTTTTCTTCATGTGGATAAAGCCGAAATTGATTTAGACCGTTCGATTGATTTATATGATACAAAGGTTTATCAAAAAGCAAAACAAAATATGGAGCAAATGGTACAAAATGGTATTATGATACAAGACAAACAACCCTTGTTTTATATTTATTGTTTAACAATGAACGGAAAAAGTCAAATAGGATTGGTTGCCTGTACTTCTATTGATGAATATTTAAACAACACCATAAAAAAACATGAGTTGACAAGAGCAGATAAAGAAGCAGATAGAATTCGTCATGTGGATACTTTAAATGCAAATACAGGCCCTATCTTTTTGGCGTATCATAAAAATGATGAAGTAAAAGCAATTTTGCAATCTGTTATGAAAAAAGAACAAGCAGTTTATGATTTTATTTCTGAAGATGGAATAGCACATAAAATATGGCTGATTACAGAACAAAAGGATATTACAAAATTAATAGAAATATTCCAAAAAATACCAAGCCTTTATATTGCAGATGGTCACCATAGAAATGCCTCTGCTGTAAAAGTTGGCTATAAAAGAAGGGAACAAAAACCAGATTATACAGGAAAAGAGGAGTTTAATTATTATCTTTCTGTTTTGTTTTCAGATGATGAATTATATATTATGGACTACAATAGGGTTGTAAAAGATTTAAACGGCTTAACACAAAAAGAATTTTTGCAAAAGATAAGGGAAAAATTTGATATAGTACCTTATGAGCAAAAAGGCTGTTGTCGACCACAACAGCGTCACCAATTTGGTATGTACTTAGACAAGTGGTATTTACTTACGGCAAAAAAGGAGATAATACCAAAAGACATTGTTTCTTCTTTAGATGTTTCTATTTTGCAAAAAGAAATATTAGAACCGATTCTTTCCATAGGCGACCCTAGAACAGACAAAAGAATTGATTTTGTTGGTGGTATCAGAGGGTTAGAAGCATTACAGCAAAAAGTGGATAATGGTGAAATGAAAGTTGCCTTTTCCATGTATCCTACTTCTATGGAGGAATTAATGTCTGTAGCAGATGCTAATAAAATTATGCCACCAAAATCTACTTGGTTTGAACCCAAATTAAGAAGTGGTTTATTTATCCATGATTTAGAAAATTAATTTTTTCTATAATTATCCAGTATAAAATGCCGTTTCTTTGCCATACTAATATTACAGTAATCAATATTTTGTCGTTTTATAAAGAGAAGTGCGACAAATAAATACTGTAAAAGGAGTGGTATCCAATGAAAGGCTTTACAATGGGTATTGTAACAGGTGGGTTGATGGCAGCGTTTGGAATTGGTTGTTTGCTCCAAGACCAAAAAAATTATCAATCTATTCGACAAAAAGGAAGTAAAATGTTGCAAAAAAGCAAACATATGGCAAAAAAAGCAGAAGATATGGTAGAAGATGCAGTGGATGATTTTTTAGAAATGTAAAAAAAACGAGGCTTACATATTTGTTAAGCCTTGTTTTTTTAGTTTTCCCATGGTTTGTTGTTATGATTTATATAAAGTTTTTGTTCTTTTTATATTAGACAAACGGAACAGAACAAATTTTTTAGCCGATGATGCTCCGTTGTCGTTCAGCCACAACAACCATTCCACTTCAAAGCACAGTCGTCAAAGTTCTTTGCTAAGCTTTCTTTCAAGAAAGCGTAAAAAAAGACTTGCATTTTTTGCTTGATTATGGTATCATACCTAATTGTAAACTAAAAATCCTTGCTCTTTCTATAATGGGAAAGGGCCATTGTCCAAAAGGAGGTGTAATCATGAATAAATACGAATTAGCATTAGTCTTGAGTCCAGCTCTTGATGAAGAAGCTAGAAATGCTGAAGTTGAAAAAGTACAGGCTTTGCTCGAAAGATTCGACGGAAAAATTGAAAAAGTTGATGAATGGGGTAAAAGAAAACTTGCTTATGAAATTAAACATGCAAATCAGGGTAAGGGCGTAAAAGTAAATGAAGGTTTCTTCAGCTTTACTACCTTTGAAGCACCTGCAACTGCTCCTGCTGAAATTGAAAGCCGTATCCGTATTATGGAAAATGTTCTTCGTTATTTAATTGTTCGCAAAGATGCATAATTTTTTAATTGTAAAAATTGTTGAAACAATGGAGGCATTTTATGAACAAAGTAATTTTAATGGGAAGACTGACAAGAGATCCAGAAGTTCGCTATTCTCAGGCAGCGGAACCTCTGGCTGTCGCAAGATATACATTAGCAGTTGACAGAAGATTTAAACGCCAGGGAGAACAAGAAGCAGATTTTATTACTTGTGTTTCCTTTGGAAAAGCAGGCGAATTTGCAGGAAAATATTTTAAAAAAGGTCAAATGGTCAGTATTGTCGGCAGACTTCAAGTGCGCTCTTGGGAAGACCAAAATGGGCAAAAACGTTGGAGTACAGATGTTATAGTTGATGAACAGTATTTTGCAGAAAGTAAGACATCTTTTGAAAGCAGAAATATGAATTATTCTGCTCCTGCTCCCGCAGCAGCAGAACCTTCTATGCCACCATCATCCACAACTCCCGGCCCTGCGGATGGTTTCTATCCGATTGATGAAAGTATTGAAGATGACGATTTGCCCTTCTAATATAAAAGGAGGATATGTATGATTCAGAAAAAACGTGGACGCAGAAAAAAACGTGTTTGTGCGTCTTGTGCAGATAAAGTAACTACAATTGATTACAAAGATATTAGTAAATTGAGAAGATATGTTTCTGAAAGAGGAAAAATTCTTCCAAGAAGAATTACTGGTAATTGTGCAAAACATCAGAGAGCTTTGACAACAGCGATTAAAAGAGCTAGACATATTGCTTTGATGCCTTACACACAAGATTAATGATAAAACCTTGAGATAAAAATATCTCAAGGTTTTTTTGTTTCTTTTTTCTACCAACTTTTTTGAAAAAAAGTTGGACAAAAAACTTTATCTTTCGCACACGGAACAGATTCTCACTTTTAACCTCTGGTGCTCTGTTGTCGT
>CAJUKL010000016.1 GCA_910587195.1 uncultured Clostridia bacterium
CCCCTGCTTGCAAGGCAGGTGCTCTCCCAACTGAGCTAAACCCCCGTTTGGTTCTGTTCTTTTTAAACACTGCTTGAATATACTACCATAGTCATTTTACTTTGTCAACACTTTTTTTATTTTTTTAAGCAAATATTTTTAAAACCATAAAAAGCAACAAATTATTATGATATAAAAAGGCTGCAAGGTGGCTTTTTTCCAGCAAAATAAAAACTTGTTGGAATGTTTCATGATAATAAAAAAATGTCAAAATGATACCAAGAAACCAAATTATAAAAACGCCTTTTGCGCCACCAATCATAAAACCACATAATCTGTTTACTGTACTAATAAGAGGTATTTCGGCAACAATATTCAATGCTTTTAAAAACAATTTCATTATAACATACAATGCAACAGCAACCACAACCACACTAATAACATTTAAACAAATATTAGCAATATAGCTTGCAATATAGTCTTGCAACTGTTCTGTTTCAAACAAAGCATGTACTACTGAATTATTATTTTCCAATAAAGCACCTTTTAAAAAATCGGGTATTTGCATTTCATTAATAATATTGGTTTGAGATTGTCCTGCTGTTTGTTCTAATTTTTCCAACAAGTTGCTTAAGTTTAAGCCTTGCGATACACTTTTTTGAAAAAAATCAAATAAACCTGTTGTTCTAAGCCATTTGCTAACAACAGGAGAAATGATTTTTGCACCAAAAAAGGAAACCACAACCGGTAAAAATCCAAGACAGGCATACACAAAGCCTTTGATATATCCCCGTATTGCTGGAATAGCAATAATAAGTAAGACAATCAAATCTAATCCCCATGTAAAATATGGATTCAAAATTATCATCTCCCTTTTTATTTTATAATGTAGGGCAAAATGCCCTACATTATGTAATATTACGACTCTTGTTTCGTTTTTTTACTTTCTTCTTGCTTTGTATCTTTTTGTGTATTTTTGCTTTCGTTTTGTTTTGTATCTTTTTCTGTTTGTTTTTTATCCTCTTGTTTTGTAGTTTGCTTTGTATTTTCTGTTTTCTCTTTTTCGCCCTCTTTTGTTTGATTCTCTATTTTATCCTCTGTATCTTCTTTATTTTCTGCACCCTCATTATTTTCTGTATCTTTGTTATTTTCCGTATTTTCTTTTGATTCATTTTGGTTTTCCTCTGTTTCTGATTTTATATCTTCCTCATTTTGGTTTTCTTCCTTATTTTGGTTTTCCTCATCATCTTGTTTTTCCTCATCTTTTTGCTTTCTAATCACCTTTTCAGTATTTTGTTTTTCTTCTTTTTCCTCTTTTACAGTAGTATCTTGACTAACAGTATCCATATTTAAAATAACCGCATTATCATTGGTAACAAACAGCACATTATTAACATTTTCCATTAACAAAACATCTGTCATATCTTTGGTAGCAGTATATTCCCAAAAAGGTCTGCCGCCTATTTTTAAACCATAATAGGTTTTATTGCAACCTAGTACAGTACCAGTATTGTTACAATTTAAGTAAGTTATACCATCTTTTGCTTGAAAATTAATAATTTCCTTTCCATCGCTGTTTATCCAGCTTACATTTCCTGCTTTCCGGCTGTTTTGACCAGATACTGCTGCGCCATAAGCCACCACAATATATTTCTTTTTTTCCACGCCTATGTAGTCAATATGGTTTGTCAATTCTATGCTCCATTTTTCTTTTCCATCGCTGCCAATACCATACAAGGCCCTATCTGATACTGCAATCAAATTTCCGCTATCCAAATAAAATATCTTTGGTATCAACTCATTTTCTTTTATGACTGCTGAAAACATACTTTCTGTAAAATTTTTTCCATCTGATTCATTGACAAAGAAAAAATTGACTCGTCCAACTGGCTCTACATCTGTTGTATCTAAATAGCTAATTGTAAAAACTCTGTTGTCGTCAGAAATATCCAAAGAAAATGGATAAACACCTTTTTCTCCTTCCTGCCGTCCGGTTAATTGTATTCCTTCATTATTATAAATCATAACTGTATAAATTTCTTTTTCCTTTGTAATAACGCCTAAATATCCATTTCGATTTAAAGCAAAATATAACACATTTCCGGTACTCTGTACACTATATAAAGCTCCATCTTCATTATAAACTTTTACAACCTTTCCAGACAAATCGCCAACTGCCCAATAGTGTCCTTCTTCAATTAAAGTTGGTGCTGTCATAGTAAAAGTATCATTCCATTTTTGGTCACCCATAGAATTCATATATTTTACACCATCTTTGGTACACATCAAAAATTTTTTTCCTTTGGTAGAAAATAAAGTACCACCAGAAGATAAAGCAATACTATTTTTATCAGTTCCTTCTTCTACTGTTCCAATTTGTTCTTTTTTTCTTTCTTGTAAAGAAGCAAGAATGGTATTGATTTTTCCTTCCCCATAAAAAGTATCTACATAATATAAGCCACAGCTTCCGCCAACAATCAGAGCAAGTAAGAATAACATAACAAGGTATTTTTTGCTTCCTTTTTTTCTTTTTCCCATTTCATCCAAAAAAACATTACCCCTTTATTTTAAAATAACATTTTTATTATACTCCTAAGTAGCAAATTCGTATAGACCAAAAATTTAAAAAAACAGGGCAACCGCATAAAAAATATTACAGATTTTATAAAAGAATAAAATTTTAAAATGTCCATTCTATCAATAAACTTCTTTGGTCTGTGCGCAAAAGATAAAGTTTTTGGTCAAGCTTTTTTCAAAAAGCTTGTAAGGGTTTGGGAACAAAGTTCCCAAGGTTTTTTACGCTTGCAAGCGTGTTTTTGAAGGGGTGTAGAACGTTCAGCGGACATTTCTCCTGCACCGACCGGAGCGAAGCGTAGACTTTGGGAAAACTTTTCACAAGTGAAAAAAGTTTCTCCAAAAACTTCTGATGTTCATTAAATTTATCTTCTGCAAACGCAACAAAATCTAAAGTTTAACCGATGGTGTTCCATTCTTGTTCAACTAAAACAGCCTTTCAATTTCAGAGCACAGCAGCGAAACGCTAGTTTCGCGCAAAAGTTCTTTGCTTACTTTCTTTCAAGAAAGTAAGTGGGTTTTCAATAAAAAAAGGAGTGAATCATGTTCACCCCTTTTTTATTTTTATCCTTTCATTAACTGGTCATAAAGAGCAATATATTTTCCTGCGGAACTTGCCCAAGAATAATTGCAATCCATTGCATTACGCACTACATTTGCCCATTCTTCTGGATCTTTATGGTAAACTCTTAATGCTTCACGGAACGCCCACAATAAACCATTTCCATCATAACTTTCAAATACAAAACCATTTCCTTGTTTTGATTGCTCATCATAATGGCTGATAGTATCAGCTAAACCGCCTGTTTTTCTAACAATTGGCACAGTACCATAACGCAAGCTAAACATTTGTCCCAAACCACAAGGCTCAAAGAAGGAAGGCATCATAAATAAATCACTTGATGCATAAATTCTTTGCGCTAATATATCATCAAATAAAATATTTGCACTCATTTTGCCAGGATAGCGTTGTGCCATACTTTTAAAGATATACTCATATCTGTTTTCTCCTGTACCCAAAAGTACAAATTGAATATCTTCTCTCATCATTTCATCAAACACTTGTGTCAAAATGTCTAATCCTTTTTGGTCTGCCAATCTTGTTATCATACCAATCATTGGTACATCTCTTTGCTCCAAGCCTAAATATTGTTGCAATTCTCTTTTGTTTTCTTTTTTCTTGTCAATACTGTTTCTGTCAAAATTAACCACTAAGCGTTTATCTGTTGCTGGATCATTTGCCACATAATCAATGCCATTGATAATACCGCTTAAATGTTCATGTCTGCTTCTCAAAACACCATCCATACCATAACCATACTGTGGTGTTTGGATTTCTTCTGCATAAGTGTTGCTTACTGTACTGATATGGTCTGCATACATCAAGCCCATTTTCATATAGCTGACGTTGCCATAAAACTCCACATTACCATTGTCAAAGCACCAGTTAGGTACGCCTAATAAATCCATTGTTTCTTTGCCAAAAACACCCTGATACTGTAAATTATGTATGGTATACAGAGTTTTAATTTTGGAATAAAAAATCATTTTGCTGTAAGATTCTTTTAAAAGCATACAAATAGGGCCTGTCTGCCAATCGTTGCAGTGAATAATATCCGGATAAAAGTCTAACATAGAAAGCATATGCAGTACTGCTTTGCAGAAAAATGCAAAACGTTCGTTGTCATCCCCATAGCCATAAAGTCCTTCTCTACCAAAATAAAAATCATTTTCTATAAAGTACACAGGAAAAGCGCCTGTATTTTTTCTTAAAATTTTTGCTTCCTGTGTTCTCCAGGCAAGATTTATTGAGAAAGAACCTAAGTACTCGACATCTTGCAAATGCTCTTCTTTAATCGTTGCATATTTAGGAAGTACCACTCTTACGTCAACATCTGCTTCTTGTAATGCTTTTGGTAATGACCCTACAACGTCCCCCAATCCACCGCTTTTTGCATAAGGCGCTGCTTCAGAAGAAACTAGCAATATTTTACGTCTTTCACTTGCCACTCTAAACCACCCTTTCATTTTATTTGACACATATGTTTTATTTATTTTACTACAAAATGCCATATGTCTGCAAGTCATAATATTGACAAAATTATAGAATGTCATCATAAAAACCACATTTTTAGCTTATACTATGCAGAATTAGTGATAGAATAAAGATTGCAAAACAAGTAAAAAATAGGATATAATACAATAGGTAGGCATAATTTTAAATATTTTAAACAAAGAAAGGACGATTTTATGGACAAATTACCTAAAAGAGCGGAAATTGATAAAAAATACGCATGGCATTTAGAAGATATTTATAGTAGTCTTGAAAAATGGGAGCAAGATTTTTCTTTTTCTCAAAAATCTATGGAAAAATTAAGTAACTTTTCCGGAAAAATTAGCACATCTGCACAAATACTTTTAGACTGTTTAAAACAAAACAATGAAACCAGTCTTATTGTAGAAAAACTTTATGTTTATGCTTCCATGCGATTTCATGAAGATAGTACCAACGCAACTTATCAAAAACTTTCTTCCCGTGCAGAAACACTTTTAATTCAGTATTCTGCTGTTGCTTCTTTTATTGTACCAGAAATTCTTGCCATTCCAGAACAAACCCTGTCAGAATTTCGCAAACAAAAAGATTTTTCTGTTTATGCGCATTTTTTAGATAATATTTTACGTCAAAAGGAGCATACCCTATCTGTAGAACAAGAAGCCTTGCTTGCGCAAGTAGGGGAATTAGGAGGAGCACCACAAAATATTTTTACCATGCTCAATGACGCAGACATCAAATTTAATTCTATTAAAAATGAAAAAGGAGAAGAAGTAGAATTAACAAAAGGACGTTATACTTCTTTTTTAGAAAATAAAGACCGTCGTGTACGAAAGGATGCCTTTGATTCTTTATATGCTAGTTATTACAAACAAAAAAACACAATCGCAGCAACGTATAGTGCCAGTGTAAAAAGTGATGTATTTTTTGCCAAAGCAAGAAAATATCCATCTGCGCTTGCTGCCGCTTTAGAAGATGATAAAATACCATTATCTGTTTATGACAATCTAATTAAAACAGTGCACAAATTTTTGCCTCTGATGCATCGTTATGTTGCTTTAAGAAAAAAGCTCTTAGGGCTTGATGAAATTCATATGTATGATTTATACGTTCCCATTGTAACAGAAGCAGATAAAAAAATAAGCTATGAAGAAGCAAAACAAACGGTTTCCAAAGCCTTAGAAATCCTAGGAAAAGAGTATACCAAAGCATTGCAAGAAGGGCTAAATAGTGGATGGATAGATGTTTATGAAAATGAAGGAAAACGAAGCGGAGCTTATTCATGGGGCATTTATGGTGTACATCCCTATGTACTTTTAAACCATAATGATAACATCAATAGTATGTTTACCCTTGCGCATGAAATGGGACACGCTTTACACAGTTATTTTTCTTGGGAAAAACAGCCTTATCTTTATAGCGGACATAAAATTTTTGTAGCAGAAGTAGCTTCTACCTGTAATGAAGCGTTATTAATGCATTATCTTTTAGAGCATACCCAAGATATTCCAACCAAAAAATACCTTATCAATTATTTTATGGAACAATTTCGAGGTACATTATTCCGTCAAACCATGTTTGCCGAGTTTGAAAAAATCACACATGATATGGCAGAAAAAGGTGAGCCACTCACCTATGAAAATATGAGCCAAATCTATTATGATTTAAACAAGCAATATTTTGGGGAAGAAATTATGATTGACAAAGCAATTTCTATTGAATGGGCAAGGATTCCGCATTTTTACAATGCCTTTTATGTTTATCAATATGCAACAGGTTATAGTGCAGCAATCGCACTTTCTCAAAAAATCACAAACGAAGGACAGCCTGCCATTGACCGCTATTTAGATTTTCTTTCCAAGGGCAATTCAGAATATTCGATTGACCTATTAAAAGGTGCCGGTGTAGACATGACGACCACTACACCGATTGAAAATGCTATGTCTGTTTTTGAAAGTCTATTAAACCAATTAGACTCACTTTCTTGACTTACTTTCTTGAAAGAAAGTAAGCAAAGAACTTTTGTGCGAAACTAGCGTTTCGCATCTGTACAGTGACATTGAACGTTGGTTGCAGATGAACGACAACAGAGCACCATCGAAAAAAATTTTTTCTATTGTTCTGTATGCAAAAGTTAAAGTTTTTGGTCAAGCTTTTTTCAAAAAGCTTGTAGGAGTTTGAGGGTGCAAAACGTCCAGTGGACGTTTGTTCTGCACCGACCGGAACGAAGTGTAGACCAACGTCCTCAAGATTTTAAGCTTTCTTTTCTCTTAAGAAAAAAAGAGAAAAGAAAGCATTACATTTTATTTTTTTCTATCCGAACAGATAACAACAATGATAAAACATAAAATATACTTGTACTTCCTACTATAATACTTGCACTTGCAACAATCCCTTTTTGATACAGCATAGTTAAAAACAGGTCTGAGATACTTCCTACAAGTACCCATGTTATCAAACAAGAAATCAATAAAGCATACATTCTTGCTTTTCCTATTTCCATAAGATAGAGCATTGAAAAAGTAATTGCTTGTAAAACAACAAGATAAGATAATAAAAATATTTGCATAAAAATAGAAGTTACCTCTAAAAAATTTCCACTTATGATATAAAATAAACTTCTTAACATATTTATCAAAAAACATTCTAACAGCGTCACAATCCCAAATAAATAACGGCTGTATATGACTGTTTTTTTACTAACTGGAAAAGCATATTGATATTCTTTCTATTTATTTTTACTATCATAATCAAATGGAAGAATAGAAAAATTCATCCCACAATCAATGTCACAAGATTTAGTTGTGAAAGTAATTCTCTTTTATAAAAACCCAATATAACAAAAAATAAAACAATCCAGAAAATTCTTTTTCCAGTCTTTTTGACATATTTTTTTGACATATAACATATCTTTCCACAAAAGTCCCAGCATAAAAATCCCCCACTTTTTAGCTTCTTTGTTCTATCTTGATAGACAATATAAGAGAACACAAATAAAATAACAATAGTAGTACTGCTTTAGTTGCTGTAAAATGAAAGTCCAACATATTTGCATTTTTTCCAAAGTAAAACATCATTACAATAAAAATAGTGTCAGAATATAGGATTCCTTTTTTACTGCCAAAATAATAGAGGATTGGAAAAGCCACTGCTTGCATCATTGGAATAAAGCATATAATTCCTATTTGTGTTAATATCCATTCTTGTCCTATGCTTTCCCTTGTTATGACATCACTTAAAAGTATACCCACCAGGCTACTGAAAAAATAAAAACCAAATATTATAAAACCAAATAAATAGCGACTACAAACCACTGTTTTTTTGCTGACTGGAAAAGCGTATTGATATTCCTTCCATTTGCTGTTATGGTCATATTCAAAGGCAAGCATAGCAAAACTTTCTCCCAATATCAGTATAATATAGGACATATCTAAAAAGTTCTTATTTTTTAGATAGCTTAGACAGCCAAATGCAACAAAACATAGGTTAAGGAATAAAAATACTTTCCATATTTTTTTCAGATATAAGATATCTTTCCATAAAAGTCCTATCATAAATCTTACCTCAATTTTTCTTTTTTTGTTCTATTTGAATGGAAAGCAACAAAGAAAGCAAATACATGATAATTGCTGTTCCCATTACGCCGATTAACATTTCAAAATAAGAAACAGAAAAATTTTCTATCTGGTATCCCATTCCAATCGTGATAATGCTTATCAATGCTATAATTGCAGCAACAAAGCAAAGAATATAAATTCTACCTTTTTCTGCCCCAAAACGATACATAAGCGGGAAAGAAATCGCCTGCATAATGGGAATTAAAAAAATCGGTAATAATTCCGAACTGACATATTGTAAGGTAAATGGTGGCACATCAGAACAAAACAATAAATATTCTATTTCTGTTAACAACATACTAAATATACTTAACAAAAGACAAATACTAAATAATGTCAATCCAAATAGATAACGGCTGCATACCACTATCTTTTTACTAACCGGAAAAGCATATTGATAAGTATTCCATTTACTGTAATTATCATAGGTAAAAGGAATAATAGAAAAATTTCCACCAAAGATAATTGCAATAAAAATCACACTATTAAAATTGTTTGGGTTTAAGATATAAAACACAACAATAAACAAACCAGAAGTAAGTACCATTTTCCACATATTTTTAAGGTACAAAACATCTTTCCAAAAAAGTCCTCTCATTTTAACCTCTCTCCTATCTTCTATGATAAAACACCATAATTTCCTCTAGGCTTGCATTGTCCATCAATGCCCCATCATATTTTCTTAAAAACTCCTTTTTATCCTGTACAAGTATCTGATAGCCGAAGGCATTTTCTCTGTAACTGATATAGTCTTTGGGGCTAATTTCCTGAAAATCGGCTTTCGAAAAGGAAGCAATCCCATAGCTTTGTAAAAGTTCATCTTTATTTTCACTAAAAATCATTCTTCCTTTTTCAATCAGAGTAATATAATCAGAGATTTTTTCCAAATCCTCTGTAATATGGGAAGAAAGCAGCACAGAATGACTTTCCACTTCTACAAATTCTTGTAAAATATCTCGCACTTCTGCCCTTGCGACAGGGTCAAGACCATTCATAGGCTCATCTAATAATAATATTTCTGCCTCATGGCTTAATGCAGAAGTAATTGCAACTTTCTTTTTCATACCCATAGAAAAACTTTTAATAGGTTGATTTTTAGGAATTTGAAATTTTTCTAGATACTGAAAAAAAGTTTTTTCCTGCCAATTTCGATATAATTTTGATGTAATTTTATTAACATCATGAGGAGTAAACAAGTCATAAAAAATATTTTCATCTGGTACAAAACCAATTTTTTGTTTAATTTCTGTTTCTTTTTGTACGCTATCCAAACCAAATACTGTAATTTTACCAGCAGTCAAAGGAAGTAAATTCAAAACCAATTTTATTAAAGTTGTCTTACCAGAACCATTTTCTCCAATCAAGCCCATAATGCTACCTTGTTCCAACTGCATACTAGTAGGATACAAATGAAATAAATCAAACTTTTTTTCTGCTTTTTCCCATAGAATACTATTCATATTACTCATCTCCATAAATTATTTTTATAATTTCCAACAATTCCTGTAAAGAAATCCCATTCATTTTTGATAATTCCACAGCTTTTTGTATTTGTTTTTCGATTTGCTTGTATTGTTCTTCTCGTATCAGTTCCAAATTTCTTTTTGCTACAAAGCTGCCTTTTCCCATAACCGTAACAATAAACCCAGCATTTTCTAATTCCTCATAAGCTCTTTTTGTTGTAATGACACTAACTCTTAATTCTTTTGCCAATGTACGCATAGAAGGGAGAGCCTCACCTTCTTTAAGAGTACCATTCATAATATTTCTTTTAATTTGCCCCATAATTTGTTCATAAATTGGGACAGATGATGTATTGCTAATAATAATATCCACCATTTCCTCCTTAAAACTGTATATATTGTATATATACACTATATCATTATAGATACATATTGTCAATAGAATTTTAATTGTAAACAAGAAATAAATATATGGTTGACAATCTTTTTTGCTTCCTTTATACTGGTATTACTATTTTTAATACAGGAGGTTATTTATGAAAACAAAAACAATTACCATTATTGGTGTATTTACTGCATTGCTTTGTATTGCTGGGCCTTTAACAGTTCCTTTGCCTTTTACACCTGTTCCATTTTCTCTTGTTACATTAATTATTTACTTTTGTGCAAATTTGCTAGGCTGGAAAAAAAGTCTTTATTGCTGTCTGATTTATTTTTTTATTGGATTAGCAGGTATCCCTGTTTTTTCTGGATTTTCTTCTGGAATTGCAAAATTAGCCGGCCCCACAGGCGGCTATTTAATTGGCTATTTTTTTCTAGCTTTTTTTACAGGTTTTTTTGCAGAAAAATTCCCTTACTCTATTCCATTCCAAGTTCTGGGCATGATAATTGGTAGCCTTTTTTTGCAGTCTTTAGGAACACTTTGGCTTTCTGTTTTAACGCATACTACTTTTTTACAAGCGGCAACTTCTGCTGTTCTTCCTTTTTTACCAGGAGATATTTTAAAAATTGCAATCGCTGCTACACTCTCCCCTTTGCTAAAAAAGTATCTACTAAAAGCAGGAATATAAAAAACATCTATTCTTAAAGAATAGATGCAGTTTAGTGACATACTCCCACCGCCTATGCTAACGCATAGAGACGGGGGCTTCTCGTTCGATAGTACCAATGTACTAAGCATAAGCGAGCTAACCCCGTGTGTCCCACGGTTTTCACGAATTACTTTCCATTCGTACCTTGGACATTTTACGCACAGAAGGAAGCTTGGTTTTCGCATATTTGGTTTCTCTGTGCAACCCTATATATCCAGTTGTCAATGTACTTGTCAATATATTTATTATATTCTATTTATTTTTATAAGGCAACAAAAAATTTATATTTTTTATGCTGATAAGAAAAGACGCAATTCATCCCCCGCCTATAGAGATGGAGGAATTCTTGCTAAATTTGGTTAAAAAATTGATTTATTATAAACTTAATAAAAGTCGGAAGTATTTGGGGAAATCTTTTTCTCTTGTGAAAGGTTTTCCCAGTCCACACTTCGCTCCAGTCTTTTACATACAGAACAATAGAAAAAGTTTTTTCGATAGTGCTCCGTTGTCGTTCATCTACAACAACTGTTCAAGTCCGACACATGGCAGCAAAACGAAGTTTTGCACAAAAGTTCTTTGCTTACTTTCTTTCAAGAAAGTAAGTTATAGTACAATCATTTTTGCGATTGTAAAAAAGACTACTAATGCAATACTATCCACAACAGTAGAAATCAAGGGACCTGCCATAATTGCTGGGTCAAACTTCATAATTTTTGCAAAAATAGGCAATAAGCAACCTACACATTTTGCTACCACAACTACAAGACACATACTAATCGAAACAGTCAAATCTACCCAAACAGTTGTTGTTTTGCTAAACAGTGTCAAACGTAACATATTGATAGTACCTAGCAATATACCACAAATTATACCAACACGTAATTCCTTCCAAATGACTTTTAAAATATCCTTTGTTTCAATCTCCCCAAGTGCCATTCCCCTAATAATAATGGTAGAAGCCTGAGAACCTGCATTTCCTCCCGTTCCAGTCAAAGTTGGAATAAAACTAGATAATACAACGGCTGCACTCAAAAGCGCCTCATAGCCACTGATAATAACAGCTGAAATGGTGCCGGAAAGCATTAACACACATAGCCATACAATTCTATTTTTTGCTAAAGCAAAGACACTTGTTTTAAGATATTCCTCATCAGAAGGTAATAAAGCTGCCATTTTTTCAAAGTCCTCTGTTGTTTCCTGCTCAATAACATCTACAATATCGTCTACTGTAATAATTCCCACCATACGATTTTCTTTGTCCACAACAGGCAAAGAAATCCAGTTGTACTTTTTAAAAATATTTGCAATATCTTCTTGGTCATCTAAGGTATGCACAGAAACAACATCATCTTCCATTAATTCTTTTATCATTACATCATCATCAGCCAAAATAAGCCTTCTAAGCGGCACCACACCTAAAAGAACTTTTCTTTCATCCAATACATAGCAAGTATAAATTGTTTCTTTGTCTAAACCAGTTTTTCTTAAATAACGCATAGCTCTTTCAACCGTCATTGTTTCCCGAAGTTGTACAAACTCTATGGTCATAATACTGCCAGCAGAATTATCTGGATAATTTAAAAATTGATTAATCAATTTTCTTGTTGCAGTATCTGTATTTCGCAACACTTTATTAACAAGATTTGCTGGTGCTTCTGCTAAAAAGTCTACTGTATCATCTAAAAACATTTCATCTACAATATTTCTAACTTCATTATCCGTAATAGATTGCACAATATGCTCTTGCATATCCGAATCCATATAAGAAAATGCTTCTGCTGCAGCATCTTTTGTCAGCAGCCGAAATAAAAATAATTGTTTTTCTCCAGAAAGTTCCTCAAAAAGTTCTGCAATATTGGCAGGATTTTCCTCATTCAATTCTTGCTTTAATGCAATATAATCTCCTGCTTCCATTAAATGTATCAAATGTTCCTGATTTTTTACTTCTTCCATTATATCACCCTATTCTTATTTTTTTGGCACAAAAAAGCCTTTGGCACAAAATCCAAAGGATAGGGTTTTTTGGATTATTTTTTACATTTGCGACCAAATACTTTTTTTTGTGTCATATCATATTGTCGTTGCGAATCTTCATTGCCACTTTTCGGACTGCCGTCCATATCTATCATCTTCTTTCTTTTATTTACAAAAAAAGTTTTTTATTTTTGTCAAAATTAGAAAAAACCCATTTTTTAAACTAGAGTTTCAAGGTTTTCAACTCTCTTTAGTATATGCCTTGAAAAAAATTACGTCAAGTTTTTTATAGCCTCTTGCAAACTTGTCTTTGTTCTTTTTTTGCTTTTTTGCGCATAAACTAGCTAAAAACGCAGGAGGATACTATGCAGATACCCTATGTCAAATATCTTAAAACCAAAAATCAAGATACTTTACTTGTCTATTTTGAAAGAAACACTTTATTTTTTAAAATTGGCACACAATCTGGCTGGACACACCCTCAAATTATCGCAGAGCAAGTCAATCCTTCTTTTGCCCTGAGTCAATATAATAATGAAATTTTTCTTCTTTATAGTACCCGTTTAGGAGAGCTTTATATTATCAGAACAAAAGACTTTGTGCAATGGGATAGAAAGCAAATTTCTATTGAAAAAAGAGATTTAAGCCAAACAAAATTTTTTATGATACCAGACCAAAATTTGCTCCATCTTTTTTATCATTTGCCTACCGAAATAACAGGTGTTCATGCACTGATTTATACTGTTTTTCGAAATGGAAAATGGGAAAAACCTTGTCAAATCGACCGGTTTTTTCCCTTTGGACAAACACCCTTTTTAACGGGAAAAAGACATCAAAAGCATATATTATTATATTACCGTACGGCAAGAAATTTGATTACTGCAAGAGAAATGCTGCTTTCTCCTTCCACTATAGGTAGTATGTATCCAGTGATTCAAACAGCTTCTCCTTGTGCTGATTTATCCATTATACAAGATAGAGAAAGAATCCACTTGCTTTATATTGTAAAAGGACTATTCCGCAGTCAAATAGTCTACCAATATAAACAATCTGCATCTATTAGCGCGCCCCGTATTTTATGGGAAAGTAGTTCTTGTGAACAGTGTCTTATTTTTCAGCAAGATAACCGTTTACATACTCTATGGATTTCCAACGGTCAACCTTACTGCTGTCATTCTATGGATAATGGAAATAGTTTTAGTCCCATTGAACAATACACCGCCTTTTTCCCTTATCATTGTATCAAAGGCGAATTTATTCCAGAAGAAAATAGTCATTTAAACGCTTCAGAAGCCTTTGGAGATGCGCAAAATGGATTTCAGCTTTCTGTATTTACTTCTGCAACGCCAGCCATTACTCTTTTAACAAATGATATTGTTGCAGCTTCCAAAGAAAACATAGAATCTATTGACTTTCAAACGACATCAGAATCCAAAAACCAAAGGATTGAAGAATTAACAAAGTTACTAGTACGTCGGGGAGAAGAAATTGCAAATCTAAATATGCGTTGGCGAGAAAAACATAATCAAACAGAAGCAGAAAAACAAAATCTTGCTTTACAAGTTGCCTCATTGGAATTAGAAAATCAAACATTAAAAGAAAAAATTGCAGCATTAGAGGAGGAAAAAAAAGAAGTTCCAGAACAAACAGAGGAAAAAGAAGAAAAGCAAGAAGAAGAAAAAAAAGAAGAAGAATCTTCTCCTTTTTTTGAATCGTGTGAGCAAGAATCTCTCGAATTATAAATACATAAAAATGCGCCAAGAAATTTACTTCTTGGCGTCAGTCTATCAATAAAGTCAAAATCTTGGTCTTTGCCCCCAACTTTTTTGAAAAAAAGTTGGACAAAAAACTTTATTGGAAAAACTAACGTTTTTCCTTATAAAATCAATGTTTTTAAGGGTGCTGAACGTCCGGTGGACGTTCGTTTAGCACCGACCGGAGCAAAGCGTAGACCGAAGTTTCCGGTTAAAGTTCTTTCGCTTCCTTTCTTGAAAGAAAGGAAGTAGAGTTTGAAACAAAGTTTCAAGGTTTTTTGACAAGCTGCAAAAACTTTTTAAAGATGTTGCGCAATAAGTTCTTCTGTCAAGGTTGCGACATCTGCAATCACCTCCACACAAGTTTCTCTATGTGCAGAAATTGCGCAACAATTTAATGTTTTATACTTATCATGAAACAGCACAAATAATTGCATTCGTAACAATTTTGCTTTTTCTTCTGAAAATAGTAACCCTAATAGCATCACCGCTCCTACTAAAGCGCAGCAGATACTACCTACACCAAAGCCGCTGCTTACCGCACAACAACTTTGTTCTGCTTCTTCTGGTAAAGTAAGTCCATATTTTTCAGCACCTGCTTTGAGGATAACAAAGGAACAATTACACCCTTGCTCATGATAATATAAGGCTTTTTCTTTCATGGAAACCACTCCTTTTTTCTTGCCCTTTCTTTATCATATGGACAAAGGAAAAAGGTGGTTCCTATTTTATTTTTCGGTAGTCACTTTAACAGCAACAGGACGTATTTTCTTTTTGTCCCAGGTGGATTCTTTGCTGCGAATCCATAAAAAAGCAAGCACAGTAAATAAAATTCCAACAGTAAAAGACAATACTTCTCTATCTAATGGAACATAGGGATATAAAACATAATAGCCCAATACAATCCCTACCATCAATGCAATCATAGGAATCCCGTACATAATCATAACAGCCTTGATAAAACTGTTATTTCTAAGTTCCATAATGACCCAATCTCCCACTTTTGCATTACATTCGTTATCTGCTTCAATAATCATTTTTTCTTTTTTCATACCCGCCAAACAAGCACGACATTGTCCGCAGGCTTCTGTTCTTGTCATTTGTATTACTGCTAAATGGTCTTTTATATTAATGACTAAGCCTTTTTCTCCCATTTTTTTCCGCCTTTCTATTTCTTCTTTATTTTTATTTTAACATAAATCGTATTTGTTTGTCAAAAATCTTATTTTTCCTTTTTCCAATGATAGAACCGTACCGCAAAAATTTTTAATAAAGCTCCACAGGGAACTGCTACCACCATGCCTAAAATACCAAACAAGCCACCAAAGACTGCCAAAGATAAAATAACCAAGGCAGGGTGTAATTCTACACTTTTGCCAACAACTCTTGGTACAATTAAAATACTATCTACTTGCTGTAATACCAAAACAATAATCACAGCATATAAAGCTCTAATCGGCTCCCCGCTGAGCAGTCCCATTGTTACAGACAATAAAAAAGCCATAACTGCCCCTACATAAGGTATTAAATTAGAAAAACCAGATAAAATGCCAATCATAACCGCATAAGGTATTTTGGCAACTGTAAAACTAATACTAATCAAGACCGCCATAATCAAGGCATCTGTCATTTGTCCTGTAATATAGCCAGAAAATGTACTTATAACTAAATGACAAAATTCTTTGATGGTGTTTGCTGTCTTTTTGCTAAAAAAAACCTCCACTGCACTTTTAGCATAATAAAGAATTTTATTTTTTTCTGCCAATAAATAAAAGCCAATCGTCAAGCCCAAAACCAAGTTAATTGCCCAACTTCCAGCTTTTGAAAAAGAATTTGCAACACTCATTACACTTGCCTGTAATAATTGGGAAAGATTGGTTGTCAGTTGTGCCAATATACTTTCCACGCTTTGAAAAATTCCATATTCGGCTAATTTAACACTAATCAAAACAAAAAAATCGCTAAACTCTTGAATATATTGATTTACTTTATCTGCAAATAAGGTAATATCTGTTGTTCCAATTTTAATAACTGTATATTGTATTATAGCATAAAAAGTCAATAACCATAACAAATATACAGTCGCAGTTCCTCTTTTTCTGGTTGGAAATGGTTTGTTTGTAGAGGGAGTGTATTTTTCCCATTTTTTTTGAAAAAAATCTACAGCTGGATTCATTAAAAAAGAAAATATCAAAGCAACAAAAAGCGGCGCAAAAACAGAAACAATTTTTGCTATCATGGCATATACAACTTCTTTTGCACTTGCTAAATTACCTACAATTCTTGCTAAAATATATATCATTAAAACGGTAAATATAACATGAAAAGATATTTTTAAATATTCTTTGTCCCAAGGTAATTTCATATTTTTCCCTTCTTATCCATATTTCCAGTCTATCTATAAACTTGTGTTTGCGACGCAAAGCTCTTGTTTTTTCCAGTCGCAAACAAAAAGGTTATAGATAAACTTTATTTTAAAATGCAGATTTTTAACTTTTTAAAAGTTCTAACAAAAATTCCCATACCCTTTTTACAGAATCTAATTCTACTGTTTCATCTGGGGAGTGTGCTCCTGTAATTGTAGGACCAAAAGAAATCATCTCTACATCTGAAAGTTTTTTGCTAAAAATACCACATTCGAGCCCTGCATGAATAAATTTAATGGCAGGCTGTTTTTGATACATACGGCAATAAATCTCCTTGCATTTTTTTTCAATCTGAGAATCTCTTTTTGCAGGCCATGCTGGATATTCTGCATCTTGATATACTTTTGCGCCCATTACCTCTGCAATTACTTTTATTTTTTGAGATAACAATTCTTTTCTGCTTTCCACAGAACTCCGCAAAGCATTATAAAATATAATTTCATTTTCTTCTGTTTTTACAGCACCGATATTGCTAGAACTTTCCACCAAATCCGGATAACGTGCATCCATTGACTGAATTCCATAAGGCAATAAAAACAAAATAGAAGTTAATTTTTCCGTTGTTTCTTTGGCAAAACATTGCCCTACTTTTTCTTTCATAGGCAACAAGGAAAATAAAATGCTTTCCTCAATTTCTTCATATTCCTTGCTACAAATTTTATTTAAACGTGCCACCAATAATTTAATTGCTTTTACATCTTCTTTTTTTAATAAAAGCACTGCTTCCGCTTCTCTTGGTATGGCATTATCTTTTTCTCCGCCTCTTATATTTGCAAGTCTAATATTATATACGTAAAAAATTTGAAAAAGTATTCTTGCTAATAAACGATTTGCATTTGCTCTTTGCAAGTGAATATCTGTGCCAGAATGTCCGCCTTTTAATCCTGTCACTTTTAATAAATAAGTATCCCATTCTGGAGCATCTTCCCATACAATCGGCAAAACTAACTTTGTTTTATTTCCGCCACAGCAACTAATGACAAATTCGCCTTCTTCTTCGGAATCCAAATTAAGGAAGGTTTTTCCTTGTAAATCACTTGCATCAAATCCATTTGCGCCATTCATTCCTGTTTCTTCATTTGTTGTAAAAATCGCCTCTAATGGAGGATGTGAAATATCTTTTGCATCTAAAATTGCTAATATATAAGCTGCTCCAATTCCATTATCTGCACCTAATGTTGTTCCTTTTGCCTTTAGCCTTCCATTTTCCTGCACTAATTGAATAGCATCTTTTTCAAAGTCATGTTTTACATCACTATTTTTTGCACATACCATATCTATATGCCCTTGTAAGATAACAGCAGGTTTTTGCTCATATCCTTCAGAGGCCTGTTTTTTTATCAAAACATTATTTTCGCTGTCTTGCCTACAAAAAAGACCTCTTTGTTGTGCAAAATGCAAAATATAGTCACTTAATTTTTTTTCATTTCCGCTCCCATGTGGAATATTACAAATTTCCTCAAAAAAATGATATACTGCTTTTGGCTCTAAATTTTCTAACATAGTTTATACCTCCTTTTTTATTATAACCCCTTCTATTTTATCACATACTTCTTTGTTTTGCTATTAATACAGTAAAATCCCTGATAGATTTTTCCATCAGGATAGTATCTTTCTACTTTTTTTAAATATCAAATTTGCTACATCAATGGGTGTCATATTTAGCAAGGATACTACCTTATTTAGCCTGTACAAAACAAAAGCCCTGATGGAAAATACATCAGGGCTTTTGCATTTGAACGCTATTTTTTTTAATTATACTAATCCTTGTGCCATCATAGCAGATGCAACTTTTTTGAAGCCTGCAATATTAGCACCTGCAACCAAGTCATAGCCTAAACCATATTCTTCAGCTGCTTCAGCGGATACTTTGTGAATATTTTTCATAATGCCTTTTAATTTTTCATCAACTTCTTCTGCTTCCCAACCATATCTCATAGAGTTCTGGCTCATTTCAAGAGCAGAAACAGCAACACCACCAGCATTAACTGCTTTAGAAGGTGCAACAATTACGCCAGGTTGATTTTGAGCATATTCAAGTGCTTCGTTTGTAGTAGGCATATTAGCAACTTCAATATAGTATTTTGTACCATTGCCAAGGATTTTTTTGATTTCATCCATAGTAATTTCGTTTTGTGTTGCACAAGGCATAGCAATATCAACTTTTTGGCCCCAAGGTTTTGTTTTTGCAAAGAATTCGCAACCAAATTTGTCAGCATAATCTTGTGCTCTGTCACGTCCAGAAGTTCTCATTTCTACTAAGTAATCAAATTTTTCTTTTGTTGTAACGCCATCTGGGTCATAAACATATCCGTCTGGACCAGAAATTGTAACAACTTTGCCGCCTAATTCAGCAACTTTTTGGCAAACACCCCAAGCAACATTACCAAAGCCAGAAACAGCAACTGTTTTGCCTTCGAATGTATCACCTTCATGTTTTAATACTTCATTTACATAATATGTAGCACCAAATCCTGTTGCTTCTGGTCTAATTACAGAACCACCAAATTCAAGGTTTTTACCTGTTAATACACCATTTTCCCAGCAGCCTTTAATTCTCTTATATTGTCCATATAAATAGCCAATTTCTCTACCGCCAACACCGATGTCACCAGCAGGAACGTCTACATCTGGACCAATATGTCTGTAAAGTTCAGTCATAAAAGCCTGGCAGAATCTCATAATTTCTGCATCACTCTTGCCACGTGGGTCAAAGTCAGAACCACCTTTACCACCACCGATAGGTAAACCTGTTAAGCTGTTTTTGAAAATTTGTTCAAAGCCAAGGAATTTAATAATACCAATGTATACAGATGGATGGAAACGAAGACCGCCTTTGTAAGGTCCAATTGCGCTACTAAATTGTACTCTAAATCCACGATTTACATTTACTTTACCAGCATCATCTACCCATGTAACTCTGAAGGAAATTGCTCTTTCTGGCTCAACCAATCTTTCTAACAAACCAGCAGCTTCATATTCTGGATGTTTTTCAATTACTTGTTCCAAAGATTTAAAAACTTCTTCTACAGTCTGAATAAATTCAGGTTCTCCATTATTTCTTACTTTTACTTGTTCAATAACTTTTTGCATGTAAGCGTTCATATTGATTTTTGACCTCCTACGTCTAAAAAAATAATAATTGGTTTAACAGTTCGAACTGCACAAAGGCTTCCTGTTTTTGCAGGCATAAAATCGGATGGTTCTCATCCTACATTTTTAAAAGGAAAATTCCCTTCTGGATAAATGATGAAAAGAAAATACTATGATTCACAATTCTTATGTGACATTGTTGTGCATACCATACTATTTTCTATTTCCTGGTTTTTATTATACCACAACTTTTAGGAAATTGCATTATTTTTTTGAAGTTTTTCATTTATTTTTGTACAATAATTTGATATTTTTTTTATACAAAATGACGTTTTATATTTTTTTGTTTATTTTTTCTATTTTGGGAAAGTATTTTTTAGAGAGGGACAAAAAGAAATCCCAGTATTTTCTATTTATGTAAATTCTATTTTATTTTTTTATGATAAAAAAGACAAAAAAGAGGAAAGTTTTTTCCTCTCTTTGTATGTATTGCTTATCCTACTATAAAGATGTCATTTTGTCATACAAGTGATTTAATTTTCTTCCTTATCAAATACCTTTTTATTTGCCAGCTCTGCACCTCTTTTTCCTTCTGTCAAAAATTCAATATATTGCCCTGTACCCACAGCAACACAAGAAATCGAATCCTCCGCCACAATGGTATTGATGCCTGTTTCACTTGTAATAAGCTTGTCCAATCCATATAAAAGGCTCCCGCCACCTGTCATAATAATTCCCCTATCTGCAATATCAGAAGCCAATTCAGGAGGTGTTTTTTCCAGTACATTGTGAACAGATTCACAAATTGCAGTTACAGACTCTCGCAATGCTTCATGCATTTCTTCTGATGTCACAGTAATATTTTTTGGCAAGCCAGTAATTAAGTTTCTTCCTCTTACATCTAAACTAACAGGTACACTTCTTTCAAAGGCAGTACCGATTTTAATTTTTAAATCTTCTGCTGTTCTTTCCCCTATCAAAACATTATGTTTTTTTCTCATATATTTAATAATAGCATCATCAAAGTTATCACCTGCAATTTTTAAAGACTTGCTAACTACAGTTCCTCCCAACGAAATAACTGCAATATCCGTTGTTCCGCCGCCAATATCCACCACCATACTGCCATGTGCTTTTGAAATATCAATCCCCGAACCAATGGCAGCAGCAATCGGTTCTTCAATAATATGAACACGTCTTGCGCCAGCTTGTCTTGTTGCATCTTCTACTGCACGTCTTTCCACTTCTGTTACACTGCTTGGAACACATACTGCAATCGTTGGCTTTACAAAGGAACGTTTTCCGATTGCTTTTTGAATAAAATATTTTAACATTTTTTCAGTAATTTCATAATTTGATATAACTCCTTCTCGCAAAGGACGAATTGCAACAATATTTCCGGGTGTTCTGCCCAACATACGTCTTGCTTCCTCCCCTACAGATAATATTGTATTGGTATCTCTATCGATTGCAACAACAGAGGGTTCTCTAATTACAATTCCTTGTCCTTTGATATATACTAAAACAGTTGCTGTTCCTAAGTCAATTCCTATATTTTCACCAAAACCCATAAAATTAAGCATGGTCATTCTCCTTTTAATGTTCTTAATATTCTCTATTTTTATACCATTATAACCAATGTCATAAAAGAAAGAAAGTAATTTCTAATTTTTTCTTTTTCTTTTTTTCGACTTACTTTCTTGAAAGAAAGTAAGCAAAGAACTTTTGTGCGAAACTTCGTTTCGCTGCTGTGCGTTGTGCTTGAACAGTTATTTTAGTTGAACGACAACGGAGCACTATCGGTTAAAAATTCGTTCTGTTGCGTGTGCAGAAGGAAAAGTTTAGGATCAAGCCCTTTTCAAAGGGCTTGCGAGAGTTTGAGTTGCAAAACGTCCAGTGGACGTTTGTTCTGAAACGACCAGAACGAATCATAGACTTTGGGGAAACTTTTCACAAGTGAAAAAAGCTTCCTCAAGAACTTCTGACTTTCTTTAAGTTCAAAATACTTATCTTTTACAAACGTAATAGATTTTAAGTTTTTTCCAATGGTGTTTCGTTGTCATTCAACCAAAATAACCATTCTATTTCAAAGCATAGCCGTTAAAGTTCTTTGCTAAGCTTTCTTTCAAGAAAGCGTGAAAAAACAGCCAAACAAAACTGTCTGGCTGTTATGTATTCTTTATTGTTCATTGATTAAGGAAATCGCTTTTTGTAATTGGGTATCCCCTTCTTTTGGAACAGAAGTCATATACCAGTATTCTTCTGGTAACTGTACTTCATAATCTGGTGCAATACCTGTTCCTTGGATGCAAACACCTTTCGGCGTATAATACTTTTGGATTGTAATTTTAATTGCAGAACCATCTTTCAAAAAGTATAATCCTTGCACAAGACCTTTTCCAAATGTTCTTGTACCTACTAATTTTCCAACTCCCATATCTTGTACAGCTCCTGCTAATATTTCAGAAGAACTTGCACTGTACTCATTCACAAGCAATATCAAAGGTACTTCAATGCAATTTGCATCAGAAATAGTATCTTCTCTGTTTCCTTCTTTATCAATGGTATATACCAATGTTCCTTCTGGTACTAATTCATCTGCAATATCAGAAACAACATTCACAAGACCGCCTAAATTATTTCTTAAATCAATAATAAGCCCTTTCATGTTTCTATCTTGCATCTCTTTGTAATGCTTCATAAACTGGTCATAAGTTTTTTCCTTAAAACCACTTATTTTGATATAGCCGATATTATTTTCCAGCATTTCACTTTTTACAGTAACTGTTTCAATTTCTTCTCGGACAAGAGCAAGCTCCAACATTTCGCCTGTACTTTCACGGGAAACTGTAACATTGACAGTAGTACCTTGTTCTCCTTTAATTCTTTGTTGGATTTCTTGCGTATCCATAGAAACAACGCTTTCTCCCTCTATTTTTATAATTCTGTCATTAGGGCGAACGCCTGCCTTTTCTGCTGGGGAGCCTTCAATAACGGAAGCAATTAAAATGCTGCCATCTTTGTTATCTTTGGTATATTCAATGCCAATTCCAACAAATTCGCCTTTGGTATCCTCCATAAAATCATCTAAATTGTCTGCTGAAATATAAGAAGTATACGGGTCACCTAAACCTGCCACTAATCCAGTATACATCATTTCTTCCATTTCTTTTTCGTTTATTTCTTCCACATAATATTTATCCACAAGTTTTTGAATAGTTTTTATCTTGGTGTGCATTGGCATACTGCTACCTAACATTCCCTGTGCTACAGATAGCCCTTTTCCAGCTGTTACAAATACGGCAACTGCTAAAACACCAGATAAAAACCCCTTTGCAAAATCTTTTTTTTCCACATAATTCGCCTCTCTTTTTATGCTTTGTTCCTCTCCCTTTGTATCCTATGGTCAAAAACAGCACATTATAACCATATTGACAAAAAAACTTATAAGAGTTTAGAAACAAAGTTCCCAAGGTTTTTTTATACACCAAGATAGGGTGCTGGACTGGTGTGTTTTCCATTTTTACGCACCTCAAAATGACAGTGTGGGCCTGTAGAGTTGCCAGTGCTGCCACATTTTGCAATGACTTGTCCTTTTGAAACTTGGTCACCCACAGAAACATTCAATCTGGAATTATGACCATATAAAGTTACAAGCCCGCCCCCGTGATTTATCATAACAGTATAGCCAAAACCGTTCACATATCCTGCTGTGATGACAGTACCACCTGCTGCTGCTGTAATATTGCTGCCTGTAGGTGCTGGAATATCATAACCTGTATGGAACTCTGTTCCACTGCCAATCGGTCTGCTTCTGTTTCCATAGCCACTACTTATGTAAGAATGACCTGGTACAGGCCATGAAAACTGTCCGCCAGTATAGGTCACTTGTCCCATTGCTGCACCGCCGCCACTAGAACTACTTGTATTTGTTGTTGTTTTACTGCTGTTTTGTTTTGCTGCCGCCTGTGCTGCTGCTTTTCTTTTTGCTTCTTCGGCTGCTTTTTTTCTAGCTTCTTCTGCCTTTCGATTTGCTTCATTAATTAATCTTTCTACTTCTGCACTTGCCTGTTCCCAAGATGCCAATTCTTCTTCATATTTTTTTGCATCTTGGCGATACTGTTCAGAAACCTTTTGTTTTTCTGCCAATTTTTGTTCTAATTCTTGACTTTTTTGTTTTTGCTGTTCTACTAAAACCGCAATTTCATCACGTTCTATTGTAATTTCTTTTTCCTTTACTTCAATAATACTCTGATTTCTTTTTAATTCTTCCAGTGTATTTTTATCATAGTCCATAATTTGATGGATATATTCCGAACGGCTCAATAAATCCGTAATACTGTCCGCCTGCATAATTGCTTTTAAATAGCCAACAGAACCATTTTCATGGATAAACTTTACCCTTTGGCGGAAAGTAGCCATTTGACTTTCTTTTTTTTGGGTTGCTTCTGCTAAATCCCTCTGCGCTTGTTCCAAATTTTGTTGTGTTTCTGCTAATCTGTTATTAACTCTTTCCAATTCATCTTGTGCTTCTGCCACACTTTTATCCAGTTGAGAAATTTCTTCTGTAATTGTTTTTTGTTTTTGTTGTGTCTGTTGTAAAGCATTTTGTGCATTTTTTTTATTTTGTTGATATTGATTTTTTTCTTGTTGCAGTTGCTGTACTGTTTTTGCTCCAAATGCCTGATAAGGCTGCAAAAGAGAACAAACCAGCAAACAACTCATCATTATTTTTTTCATAAAAGATGCCTTCCTTTTTTATACCTTCAAATGTTTTCTAATTGACGTAACACTACCTATCACACCTAATAAAATACCAAACGTCATGGAGAATGGTAATAATATGGAAAAAATTTCACTGCTATCCCGAAATGTCACCATATTTTTAATGACTGGGAAAAAATCATAAATCATACTAATGGATTTTGCATAAGCAGGCCATGCAATCAACATTGGTATCAAAGCACCCAATAAACCAATTAACACTCCTTCAATAATAAACGGCCAGCGGATAAACCAGTCTGTTGCCCCCACATATTTCATAATATTAATTTCTGTTTTTCTAGTAAATACAGAAATCTTAATGGTGTTTACAATAATCACAACAGAGATAATCACCAAAATTGCAATCACCACAATTCCAATTACTGTAATTAAAGTATTAATTTTAATCAACACCTCTGTTTCAGAATGAGCGTCTTTAATATTTTCTAGTCCGCCACTCTGTTGAATCAAATGCAACCCTTGTAAAACAAAATCTTGATTTTTAATATCATCAATGGAAATGTTAAAAGAATTGGAAAGGGGATTATTTTCGCCTTCCAAACCTGCTAAAATATCATCTGCATCTAATTCTTTTTTTAAATCTTCTAATGCAGCATCAGGAGAAACAAATTCTACTTCTGTGACATGTTCAATGGCTTCAATTTGTTTTTTGATATTTTCCACTTGTTCTGCCGTTACACCATTTGGCATAAATGCTGCAATGCCAATATCATCTTCTAATTGCGCCAGCATATATTGCAAATTACTTACCATGCAATAAGAAAAAGACATAATTAAGATACAAGCAGCAACTGTTGCCATAGAAGCAATCGTCATCAGTCTATTTTTTAATAAGCCCGAAAAACTTTCTTTAAAATAGTATCTAATTGAACTCGGTTTCATCTCCATAACCACCTTTTTGAATATCTCGAATCACTTGCCCTCGTCTTAACGTGACAACTCTTTTTTGCATCATATCCACAATATCTTTTGCATGGGTTGCCATAACTACCGTTGTACCTCGTTTATTAATGTCATCTAACAAATCCATAATATCCCAAGCGGTACCGGGGTCTAAATTTCCTGTTGGTTCATCACAAATTAAAATGGGTGGATTATTTACAATCGCTCTTGCTAGAGCTGTTCTTTGCTGTTCTCCGCCAGAAAGCTGGCTTGGATAGCTTCTTGACTTTTTTGCTAATCCAACAAGAGAAAGTACCGCTGGAACATTTCGTCTAATTTGTTTGGAAGATGCCTCAATCACCTGCATTGCAAATGCAACATTTTCATATACTGTTTTGTTTGGCAACAAACGGAAATCTTGAAAAACAACACCAAGATTTCTTCTCAAATAAGGGATTTTTTCCCTTGGCAAATCGTTTGTTACGGTATTATTGATGGTAATTTTTCCTTCTGTTGGGTCTAATTCCTTTAAAAGCAATTTAATCAAAGTAGACTTGCCAGACCCACTCGAACCAACAAAAAACACAAATTCACCTTTTTCAATATGGATGGAAATATCTTTGACTCCTGCGGAACCATTTGGATATACTTTTGATACGTGTTCTATATTTATCAAAAAAATCTTCCTCTCTTGTTTCTTGGGCAAAATAAACTGACTTTATTTCTTGCTTAAAAATTATAGCATAGACAAAGGGTAGGTGCAATCCCCTACCCCCATGTATTTTATAAAATTTTTTTGGTTAAATTGCTCAAAAACAAAATTTTAAACACGAAAAAATAAAGATTAATAGGACATTTTGTCCATATAAAGCATATATTTGCTTACCATCAGTGTAATTTTAAATATAATTGCGTCATCAAAATTACGTAAATCCAGCCCCGTCATTTTTTGTAATTTATCTAAACGATAAACCAATGTGTTTCTATGGATATAAAGTTGCCTTGAAGTTTCAGAAACATTCAAATTATTTTCAAAAAATTTATTTACCGTTGCCAATGTTTCATCATCAAAATCATCAATGGTCAAACCGTGTAACACTTCTTTAATAAACATTCTGCACAATGGCAATGGCAGTTGATAAATCAAGCGTCCAATTCCCAATCTTTCATAATTGACAATATGTTTTTCTGTTTCAAAAATTTTTCCTACTTCCAAAGCCATTTTTGCTTCTTTATAAGAACGAGAAACATCTTTTAAATCGCTCACCACTGTACCAATGGAAATAAACACCTTGCTATTCATTTCCAAGTTAAGCATATCTGCAATGGTTTTTGCTATTTTTTCGATGTCCTCCATGTTTTCTTTTTCTCTTAATTCCTTGACCAAAATAATACTTTTTTCATCTACTGCTGTAACAAAATCCTTTGTTTTTGCTGGAAAAATACTCCTAACAATTTCCACAACATTCATTTCCTTGTCAATATTTGTTTCAATCAAATAAACAATCCGACGAATATTGTTTTCAATATGAAGTTTTTTTGCACGGCTATAAATATCCACCAAAAGCAAATTATCTAAAAGCAGATTTTTAATAAAATTATCCTTATCATATCTTTCTTTGTATGCCACCAATAAGCTTTGTATTTGAAAAGCAGCTATTTTTCCAATTTTATAGCCTTCTTCATCTTCTCCTTTTACTTGAATCACATATTCTGGTACGCCATTATCATAAATTTTAAAATATTGATACCCCAATATCAACTGGCTTTCCGCCTGAGAAACCACAAAATTTTCTACTGTTTCAATCTGTCTGCCAATCATATTTTCTTCTGTTGTTGCAATGACCTTGCCTTCTTTTTCTACAACACTCAGTTCTTTTCTTGTAATGTTTTTTAACCCGTCAATGGTATTCTGCAAAATCTGATTTGAAATCATTATCCTCACCTCGAAAATTATATGTGTTCTGTCTTTTTCCTCTTGTTTTTGTTTATGAAACGTACGCCGAATCCTAATAATACGAGTCTCTTTTGTTCATTTCATTCAATAACAAAAATAGTATTCTATTTCTATTTTATACTAAAACACCAAAAAAAGAAAGAGAAATTTAAAAAAAACATACAATTTTTATATTCCACAATCATTACTTCAAAAGTTTTTCTTTTATGTCTAGTTTTATATCAATAGGAGTATAAAACAATGAAAATAATATTTTTTTTAACAAAAAAAACAGTATTTTTTGTAAAATTCTGAGAAAGTTTCTATTTTTTATGGATTTATACTAATTTTTATTTCTAAATTTAAGAAATGATTTTTATAAAATAATAACAAAATATTTTTTTTGGTTTTTATTTTTCTGTTCATGTCTAACAATATTTTTTATTTTTTGGTTTTATTTTTCATTCCTTATTTTTATGCCTATTATTGTTATTAGCACTTTGTTTGTTTTGTTCTATTTTTTTATTTTCTATTTTTCTATTGTTTAAGATTTTTATATTTGATTTTTATTTTTCCATCATTTTTGCTGAAACTTTTTTATAAAAATTGTAATTTTATTTTTTTATTTTGGAATAAATAGGATTGTAATTTTATTTTACAGGAATTATTATAAAAATAATCTTTTTATTTTTGTTATTTTTTTATTTTATCCATCATAACGCACAATAACAAAAAAAAGTAATCTATTGTATATTTTAACAAAAATAGCGTTACTACCAAAATAATAACGCTATTTTTATTTTGTTACCAAGTTTTTTCCATTTCCTCCATCTTTTTAAAACAGAGTTGAAAGGTTTTTCTTTTTTGTTCGATTGCCATTTTTTCCTGTGGTGTTGCATTGTTATCATTTTCTGCCATCGCTGTTAAATCCAAAGAGCGTTTTAACCATTTTTTATAGGTTTCCCAACTATCTTTTCCATCATTTACAATCATAACATTTTGAAAACCCTTTCGATTCATTTCTTGGGCTATCAATTCTGCTTCTTCCATAGATTTTGCATCTTGATAAACACCATTTCCATTTTTGTTTAAATATCTTATTTCTATCACATTCATTTCCTCCTTTCGTTTCCTTCCTTTTTATGATAGTCAATTCATCTCAAAATTGCAATATGTAGGGTAATCGCATAAAAATTTTTTTACAAAAATTATATAAAAAAATTTAGAATCTGTTGCGTTTGCAAAAAGAAAAGTTTAGGGTCAAGCCCTTTTTAAAGGGCTTGCGAGAGTTTGAGAGTAGAGCTCTCAAGGTCTTTACACTTGCAAGCGTGTTTGTGAAAAAAGTTCCTCCAGAAGCTTCCGACTTTCATCAAGTCCATAATAAACCAACTCTTACAAAAGTTATACAATATTTTTTTATGCGGTTGCCCTATGCAATACGCAAAAGCTATTGCTTTTTTCTATTTGTTATTGTATGATAGGCAAAATATAGATAGGGGAATGATATTATGAAATTAAAAGGAATTATATTTACTATTATATCTGCTACATTGTTTGGTTGTGCGCCAGCCATTGTACAAAAAATATATTCCTATGGCGCAACACCAGAAACAACAACTTTTTTCCGTAATTTTTTTGCAATTCCTATTACATTAGGTATTCTTTTTTTGCAAAAAACACGGATTTATGCTACAAAAAAGCAGCTTTTTTCCGTTGCTATGATTTCTTGCTTTGGTCTAGCCTGTGCCACACTAACACTCATTTCTGCTTATCCCTTTATTGGCACAAGTATGGCAACAACCCTGCACTTTTTATACCCTGTTTTTGTAGCACTCATTTGTTTTTTTTGTTTTAAAGAAAAATTAGGAAAATTTAAAATCTTTGCCTTAATTTTAGCAATTATCGGTATTCTGTTTTTTTTCCAAAAGGGCAAAAACAGCAACAACATATCCCTTGGTATTTTTTTAAGTGTGGTATCTGGTCTGGCAAATGCCTATTATATGGTTGGTTTAGACAAATTTAATATTAGAGAAATACCCTCTATGGTACTCACCTTTTTTATTTCTTCTTTTGCTTCCATAGGTTTATTACTTTTTGGACTTTGTACCAATCGGATTCATTTTAATTTACCTTATCAAGCCTATTTTTTTATGTTTTTAAATAGTATTCTGATTGCTTTTGTCGCCATTTCTCTGCTTCAAATGGGCATCAAATATCTAAATGCAACTATGGCTGCTATGTTGAGTCTTTTTGAACCTGTGACAAGTAATCTAATTGGAATTTGTTTTATGGGAGAAGAAATGACCATAAAAAAATTGATAGGAAGTATCATTATATTAACTTCTGCTATGATAATTATATTGTTAGATAATCAGCCTGCACAAGTAAAAAAAGTAGAAAAGAAATCCTAAATTAAAAAAAACCCCACTTCTAAAAGTGGGGTCAATAAAAATCAAAGCCTTGGGAACTTTGTTCCCAAAACCTTACAAGCTTTTTCTTTTGCAAACAGAAATTTCTTTTATTCTTTCTCATCATCTTCGCCAAAAATCTGCACAATATCAATAAAATGAATTACTAATTGACAAATTTCCCCATTTTTATCAAAACCCCAGTAAACAGGATAATAACCATCTCCAAAGCCAGAAGTAAAAATAGGAATATGATAGTCTGTATCAGGTATTTTCCAATTTAACCAATCTCCAAAATCCCGCTGAAATTTTGGAAACATTTTATAACTTTCTTTCAACAAAGGAGCAAAATAATCTTCCGCTTTGTTGGCATTAGGGTGTTCTTTTTCCCATTTTTCTAACCAGTTGCAATAAGCTAAGTGTACTTTTTTATCAAGAATACAAGCCATTCCACACTCCACTCCAAAACCAAAAAATGTAGTTGCCTGTTCCAAAACTTCTTCTGTCAATGCTTGATAAAAATACATGGGGCGATTGTCCGAAAAACGCAAGCGTACAGCCGCATAGCGTGCACATTCATAAATTTCTTCTGGTTTTACCACACATACTTCTGCATGATAAGTACCACTAGGTACGGTTAAAAGAGAAAAAGAGGAGAATTCTTTTATAAAAGAAGTAAATGGGTCACATACAAGTATTTTTCCACTTGGCAAGTCACATGCTCCAATGTCCATTACTTCTAGCTTTCTTCCTGCAATTTCTGACGATTCAAAATAAGCGTTTAAATCCACAGGACAAGCTATTTTTTCTTTCTGTTTTTCTAACTGTTCCAACCATTCTTTTGTTGACATTATAAGAATCCCCCTATAAATTTCAAGTGAAAATGCAATTATAATTTTTCGATTGTTTCCATAATATAATCTGCAACTTCCGCAGAAGTAGCACCATTGGAACGACCTGTTGTATAGATTTTTCTTTCTGTTTGGGTACAAATATCCAGAGCTTTTTCTAATTTATCCGCTTCTGCTTGAAAACCAATATGAGATAACAACATAACAACAGCACGAATCACGCTGCAAGGGTCTGCATAAATATCTCTACCTTCTGCCACCATTCTTGGAGCAGAACCATGAATTGCTTCAAACATTGCATATTTTTTACCAATATTTGCACTTCCTGCTGTACCTACACCGCCCTGAAATTCTGCTGCTTCATCTGTAATAATATCCCCATAAAGGTTTGGCAGCACTACAACTTGGAATTGTTGACGACGTTTTTCATCTACTAATTTTGCTGTCATAATGTCTACATACCAATCGTCCACTTGAATATTAGGATATTCTTTTGCAATTTTGTAAAAGACTTCTAAAAATTTACCATCTGTTGCTTTGATAATATTTGCTTTTGTAACAGCTGTAACTTTTGTTTTTTGATTCTTTTTTGCATATTCAAAAGCTGCCCGGATAATTCTTTCTGTGCCATCTTGTGTTGCTACAGTAAAGTCAATGTTAATGTCCTCATTTACAGCAAAGCCTTTACTGCCCAGAGTATAAGCACCTTCTGTATTTTCTCTGTAAAATACCCAATCAATGCCCTGTTCTGGCACTTTTACCGGTCTAACATTTGCAAACAAATCTAATTCTTTTCTCATTGCCACATTTGCACTTTCAATATTAGGCCATGGGTCACCGGCTCTTGGCGTTGTAGTAGGGCCCTTTAAAATAACATCACATTGTTTTAATTCTTCTACTACATTATCTGGAATTGCTTTCATGGCTTCCACTCTTTTTTCTATGGTCAAATCATTTATCATTTTAAAAACAACTTTTCCACTTGCAACGGCATCTTTTAACAAAAATTCCATAATTCTTTTTGCTTGCGCTGTAATTGCAGGACCAATTCCATCGCCGCCTGCAATGCCGATAACAATTTGTTGTTTTGCCTGATAATCTACAAAATCCTTTTGTTGTTTCATTTTTTCCACTCTTGCCATTTGTTCCTCTAAGAGTTGTCCAAACCGTTCTTTTGCCTTTTCAATTTGTTGATTCATGTCATTTTTCCTCCTTGTTTTCCATTTGTCTATCCGTTTGTTCCATAGCCTGCAAGGTAACACGCTCTAGTTCTTCATCTGTAATCACTGTCACACGTCCTTCATTATATTGCTCATTTACCCACTGATATACTATATTTACAACATCATCTGTTTTTGATACTGCCTCATCTGCTTTTAAATGGAAATAGGTATTAATCCAATGCGCAATACCACTTGTGCCAGATGTGTTAGAAATTGCAATTCTAACAGGTCTATCTAATAATTTTTCTGTATCAAAAATATTATAAATTTCTTCATTTTTTAAAATACCATCTGCATGAATTCCTGCTCTTGTAACATTAAAATTTTTACCCACAAAGGGAGTCATTAGCGGAATAGCATAGCCTAATTCTTTTTCATAATATTCTGCAATTTCTGTAATTACTTTGGTATCCATACCATTGAGGGTACCTCTAATTTGTGCATATTCCATTACCATTGCCTCTAAAGGTGTATTACCTGTTCTTTCTCCAATACCAAGTAAAGAACAATTTACAGCACTTGCCCCATAAAGCCAGGCATAAGAAGCATTATTGACTGCTCTATAAAAATCATTATGACCATGCCATTCTAAAAGATGAGAAGGTACTCCTGCATGATGTCTTAATCCATAGATAATACCCGGAACACTTCTTGGCAAAATAGCACCTGGATAAGTAATACCATACCCCATAGTATCACAAGCTCTAATTTTAATAGGAACGCCCGTTTCTTCCATTAAATTCATTAATTCCATAGCAAATGGCACAACAAAACCATAAAAATCTGCTCTGGTAATATCTTCAAAGTGACATCTTGGACGAACACCTGTTTCAATACATTCTCTGACAATACCAATATAATGTCCTACTGCTTGATGACGTGTCATATGCATTTTATGAAAAATATGGTAATCTGAACAACTTACTAACACACCTGTTTCTTTTAAACCTAATTCTTTTACTAATTGGAAATCTTTTTTAGATGCTCGTATCCAGCTTGTAATTTCAGGAAATTCATATCCTTTTTCTAGGCATTTATCTACTGCTTCTTGGTCTTTTCTGGTATACAAAAAAAACTCACTCATACGAATCACACCATTTTTACCAGATAATCTATGAAGCATATCAAAAATATCCGTTATTTGTTTTACGGTATAAGGTTCTCTAGATTGTTGCCCATCTCGAAAGGTTGTATCTGTAATCCAAATTTCACCAGGAACGTCCATTGGTACAATTCTATGATTAAACACAACTTTTGGTACTTCTGAATAGGGAAAATATTCTCGAAATAAATTAGGGTCTTTGACATCTTGCAAAGGATATGACTGAAAAGCACTTTCCAACAAATTTGTTTTTTGACTATATTTAAATTGCGTAAAGCGGTGCATATTTTACCTCCTATCATTTTATTCTCATTTTGCACATGAATAAATATTCATTATTCTTTTTCCTGTTTTCCCAATGATTAAAGCAATATTGTTTTATTGTACACTACATCATATATTTCGTCAACATATCAAAGTTACATTTCTTATGTTTTAAAAGAAAAAATAAAATATTCTCTTTGTTTTTTGTTTTTATCTCCTATCTTTAAAGCTAAAAAGAAATAATCAAAATCAAAATAGATAGAATAAAAAAAATCAAAATAAGGATTTTATTCATAGTTTATTCATTGAAATAGAAATCAAAACAAATGGAAGTATCCAAAAAGAGTAGTTTTAAAAATAATTTTTATTTCTGTTTGTCATCAGGAAAACGAAGTTTTCTATAAAAGTTTTTGCCTTGCTTTTTTCAAAAAGCAAATGAGAGTTTGAAAATAACACTCTCAAGGTTTTAGCAGAAGAATATTGTTTTATTTACGGACACTGTCCGCACCTGCAAACTTTCTTGAAAGAAAGTTTGACAAAGAACTTTAATTTTTGCGCACAGAACAGATTCTAAATTTTTTTCTTTAATATACAATATTTTTTATGCGATTGCCTCGCACAAATCAAAATTCTGATTGACAAGCAATTTATATTTTGCTACAATAAGAAAAAATAAAGGATAAAGGAGTTGTGTACATGATTTTTACATTTTCTTGCAAATAATTCAATAAGGAAAACAAAGGTTTTTTTAACCTTGTTTTTGTTATGTCCGCAGGAAAATGTCATATAGAAATCGCAGTATCTTTTCTTTTTTTGCATTTCTTTCTCCCTTGCGCAGAGGGATTTTTTTATTTTCCTGCAAAACTTTTTTAAAGTGAGGAGGAAATACCATGTTAATACAAATTTCTCATTTAACATTTGCTTATGATGGCAGTTATGATGTTATCTTTCAAGATGTTTCTTTCCAATTAGATACCGATTGGAAATTAGGTTTTATCGGCAGAAATGGCAGAGGAAAAACAACCTTTTTAAAATTGCTCTTAGGACAATATGAATATCAAGGAAAGATTACCTCATCTGTGGCGTTTGATTATTTTCCCTTTGAAGTAAATCAAAAACAAAGAAATACCATTGAAATCATAGAAGAACTTGTTCCTGATTGTGAATACTGGCAAATAAAAAAAGAATTGTCCTTGTTAGATGTAAAAGAAGACATTTTATGGAGGTCTTTTTGTCATTTAAGTAACGGAGAACAAACAAAAGTGTTATTATCTGCACTTTTTTTAAAAGAAAACCACTTTTTACTGATTGATGAGCCTACCAATCATTTAGATGCACTAGGAAGAAAAACCGTCAGTAATTATTTAAAAAACAAAAAAGGATTTATTTTAGTTTCACACGACAGGCAATTTTTAGATGACATTGTGAACCATGTTTTATCTATTAACAGACAAAATATAGAAGTACAAAAAGGAAACTTTACCAGTTGGCAGCAAAACAAGCAAAAACAAGATAGTTTTGAATTAGGAGAAAATGAAAAACTAAAAAAAGAAATTCAAATACTAACAGCAGCAGCAAAAAGAACAGCAAATTGGTCAAATAAGGTAGAAAAAACAAAAAAAACAGGTAGAGATAGCTCTGGTATTAAGCCAGACAAAGGATATATTGGACACAAAGCAGCTAAAATGATGAAACGTTCGCAAGTGATTACAAGCAGAAAAGAAACAGCAATCGAACAAAAAGAAAAACTATGCAAAAACATAGAACAAGAACAAGATTTAAAACTATTCCCTTGCCCATATCACAAGCAAGTTCTATTAGAATTAAAAGAAGTTTCTTTATTTTACGGACAAAAAAGAGTTTTTGAACCAGTCACATTTTCCATAGAAAGAGGGGACAGAATTGCTTTGCAGGGTGGTAATGGTACCGGAAAAACAAGTCTTTTAAAGTGCATATTAGGAGAACAAATTGCTTTAGAAGGGCAAATGCAAAAAGGCAGCGGATTAGAAATTTCTTATGTCAGTCAAGATACAAGTACCCTAAACGGAACATTACAAGCATATGCCCAAAAACAAAATATAAACTACAGTTTATTTTTGGGTATTTTAAGAAAACTCGGTTTTACAAGAGAGCAATTTGAAAAAAAGATAGAAGACTTTAGCGGTGGACAAAAAAAGAAAGTTCTTTTAGCCAAGAGTCTTTGTCAAAAAGCCCATTTATATGTTTGGGATGAGCCACTTAATTTTATTGATGTGCTTTCTCGTATCCAAATAGAAACATTACTTCTGGAATACCAGCCTACTATGCTATTTGTAGAACATGATACGATATTTACCCAAAAAATTGCAACTAAATGGATAGAGCTTAAAAAAGCCTGAGCAAAAACTTTTCTTGTATATAGAACAAAATGTAAGCTTTTAGCCGATGCTACTGGGTTGTTGTTCAACTAAAATAATCATTCAACTCCAACACACAGGAGCAAAACGAAGTTTTGCACAAAGTTCTTTGCTAAACTTTCTTTCAAGAAAGCGTAAAAAAAGTCAGAAGTTTCTGGAGGAACTTTTTTCACTTGTGAAAAGTTCCTCTAGGTCTACACTTTGTTCCGGTCGGTTCTAAACGAACGTCCACCAGACGTTCAGAACCCTCTTCAAAAACACGCTTTCAAGCGTAGAAAACCTTGAGAGCTCTGGTCTCCATTTCATTCCGGTCGTTGCAGAACAAACGTCCACTGGACGTTTTGCAACTCAAACTCTTGCGAGCCCTTTGAAAAGGGCTTGACCCTAAACTTTTCTTTTTGCAAACAGAACAGAACGAAATTTTAACCTTTGGTACTCCGTTGTTGTTCAACTAAAATAACCATTCAACTTCAGCATACAGCAGCAAAACGAAGTTTTGCACAAAGTTCTTTGCTAAGCTTTCTTTCAAGAAAGCGTGACAAAATTTATAAATATTCTCTTTTTTTATTGAATATTTGACAAATTACGATTATACTAATATAGATTTCTTTTTTTTGTAAGGAATCTATTAAAATAGAAAAGGAGTTTATTGTTATGTCATCGTATCCTTCTGAAGTTTCAACGCTACTGCCTTCTTCCAAAAAAGCTGTTGAGGCTATGGAGTCTGCTGAAACGAATGAAAAAGCAACCATAAAATTGATTCAAAAACATTCTGTCATAAAAATGATGTTTTCTGTCATTCGCTGGATTTGTTTTTTGCTTTATCCTTATTTTTTAACGGTATTAGCAAATTGCCTTTCCAGTAATGATATAAATACAATTTCCTTTTTATTGGAAAATCGAACAGGTGCCTTTTATTTTGGACTTGTCATTACTTATTTCCTTTTTTTATCCCTTTCTCTCATTTTTAAAAGACCTTATATTGCAGGGAGTATCTTGGGAATTTGTTATAGCACCTTATCATTAGCGGATTATTTTAAATTTTCCATATTACAGGAACATTTAGTCCCTTGGGATTTACTTTTGTCCAAAAATTTTGGAGAATTTAAACCATTTTTAAAAGAATTACAACTAACGCCAACTATGGTATTGTTATTGCTTTTGCCCTTGTTATATAGCTTATTACTCTTACCACGCAAACCAAAATGGTATTCTAAAAAATATACTTTTTTGATTTCAGTCACTTGTGGCATTTGCATTTTAATAGGTACTTGTACTTTTTTAACAAGTAACACTATCCGCATGAGTTACACAAAGTGGTTTGATATTTCTGTCAATGACACTTCTACACAGGCAAGCAATTATTATAAAAACGGTTTTTTAACTGCCTTTTTGCTTAATATCGGTTACTTAAATGTAGAAACACCTGCACATTATAATCAAAATACCATAGAGCAGTTAAAACAACAATATGCACCTTCTTTCATTGCTAGTAATTTTGCAAAACCAGATGTTATTGTTATTTTGTCAGAATCTTTTTGGGATGTCACTACATTGCCAAACACAACTTTTTCAGAAGACCCATTGCAAAATTATAGGACTTTGGCACAAAATAATCCAAGTGGTACTATGATTTCGTCCACATTTGGTGGTGGAACAGCACGCCCTGAATTTGAAGTATTAACAGGCATGACAACTTCTCCTATGCCAGCAGGTGCTTTCCCTTATCAACAATATATGCAAAATGATGTATTTTCTTTTGCTCGTTATTTTAAAAGCATGGGATACGATACCATTGGTTTACATACTTATGATAAGACATTTTATGAAAGAAATAAGGCATATCCCCATATGGGATTTGATGAATTTCGGGGAGACCATCAACTCAAAACAGAACTTTGGTGGAATAGCGGCCCTTATCTAACAGATGAAACTTTAATAGATGAAATCAAATATGAATTAGAACAGCCCCACCCCAATGGAACTTTTATCTTTGGGATTACTATGGAAAACCATAGTCTTTATCAAAATAAATTTCAAAAAGAGGATTTAACCATTGATATACAAAATAGTGCGCTTTCTGCCAAAGAAATCAATGCATTAAAAAATTTTTCAAAGGGGTTAAGCGATTCCGATAAGGCATTAAAACAACTTTATGATTATGTAATGAATCGGGAAAAAGAAACAGTTGTACTTTGGTTTGGTGACCATCTACCTACCTTAGGAAATGATTTTTCACCTTATACTACAACAGGTGCATTACAATCTAGTACCTCTGAAAACTGGTCTGATGCTGAAACAAAATATATGTTTTCTACACCGTATCTTTTGTTTGCCAACTATGATACACAAAAATCTTACGTTGCAGATAAACAGGAAGTTTCTTCCTATTTGTTGATGCCTTTACTTTTGGATTATATCCATGCGCCAGAAACAGTACAATCTAATTTGTTGTTGGACTTATATCAAACTTGTCCAGTTATCCATACAAAATATAACTTGTACCAACCAAATACAGATCCACAAAAAACAAAAAAATTGTTGGATGCTCTTTGGCTTGTAACTTATGACCAACTTATGGGAAAAGATTTTATCAATCATTAAGAATGGAGAAGAAAAAAACGGTTAGAATATTAGCAATATTTTGCCTTTTATGGGGCAGGTACTTGCTAATATTTTATTTTTCCTTACATTTTTCTTTCAAATATCACATTAAGATTGAAGAAATATTTTTTTATCCCTATAATATAAAAAAAGGATTTAGGAGGGGATTCTATGCACATTAAAAAGCGGTTATTTTCTATTTGTTTTTCTATAGTACTATCTGTAAGCTCTGTTTCTGCTACACTAGCACAAACATTTTCAAGTACACAAATCACACAGCTATCCCAAAATATACTGCAAAACCAAACCATAGATGGAGATTTTACCATACCAGCCTCTATGGGAGAACAACAAATTGTATTAGAACATGTAAACATCCATGGAAAATTAAAGGTACTTGGTGGTAGTGATATTCAAATTAAAGGTTGTAATATCCATGAAATAGAAGTACAAAAAGATATTACAATCCATGCAGACATTACCAGTAAAATCAACACTGTATTTCTTTCTTGTTCTACGGCACATCTCAGCGGAGATGGCTACCAAAAAGTAATTTCTTCTGCTACTTCCACTACACTTGATGCAGACATTGAAACCGTAGAAAGCAATGCTGCTATGGACTTAAAACTTCTTTCTAATGCAGACATACAAACCTTACAAGTTTCAGAAAAAGGTGCTACACTTCACTTTGCAGAAAATGCGCAAGTAGATACTTGTATTTTATATGGAAAAACAAAAATTACGGGTATGGGAGGTATAATCCATGTTTTGACCACCTATGCAAATGGTGTAGAAACAGACATTAAACCAGATGAACTTTTGATGAAAGAAAATGCAAATAAAATTACCTATACTACAAAAGAAACAGTTCCAAATAAACCAGCCACCAAAGAGCATCTCATATTAGATGTTGATAACGAAGGATTTAATGCTAAGGGAAAAACCTATCAAAATGTAGTAATTAACGCAAGAGATGCCTCTCTTAGCAACATTGTAGTACAGGAAGATATTACCCTTAAAGAAAATATTAAAAATTCTGGTGCGACATTAACAAATGTAACAGCTAAAGACATTGCCATTTATGGCGGAAAAGAAGCAATTACCTTACAAAACACCACTGTACAAAATGATATTATTTCTTATCGAAATGACAGAACACCTATTACATTAGTTTTTGATGCAAATACCACAGTAGGCGGTAATGTAGTCATTCGTGGTAACACCATATTAAAAGGAAATACTATTAAAAATGTATTAGTGGAACAATATTCCGGTCGAAAATTAGAGCTTGATAGCAATGTAAAAAAGCTACAATTTAAAACAACTGCAGTAGAAACCCAAATCAATAAAAAAGTAGAAACTCTATTTGTTGATTCTGTAAAAAACACTTTAAAACTTCATATGAAGGAAGGTTCTATAATTGAAGAACTTTATGCAAATGCTAATGTAGAAATTACTGGCACAGGTACCATACAAAAAATCATTACAGATAAAGAGGTACATTTTGCACCTACCATTACAGTAAAGGAAATGACAGACAGTTTTGTTTCTGTTACAGATATTGAAGGTGTTCCCACAACAATCAACAAAGGAAAAGAAACTCCATTATTTGGTATTGTCATTCCATATCAAGCAAATAAACAATCCATTCGTTGGAGCATTAAAGAAGCAGGAAATACAGGTGCAACTATATCCAATGGTAATATATTGACTGCCTATAGAGAAGGAACCGTTGTTGTTACTGCACAAATTCGTGATGCAATTCAAAACACACAAACTTTTACAAAAGATTTTACCATTCAGATAAAAGATGAATTTGCAGACTTTGTAAATGTAGAAGATGTTGCAATAACCGTTCCTACTACGTGGGATATTGATGAACCTCTTAGCTTAGCTGCAGATGTTGTACCTTCTAATGCTACAAACTCTTTTATCACTTGGAGCATCAAAGATGCTGGCACAACAAGAGCAAGACTTTTTAACAATCAATTAACTGCTACCCGTACAGGTGTTGTAACAGTAGTAGCTACGATTGAAAAAGGTACCAATGGTATTTTTAATTTTACAAAAGAATTTCAAATTAACATCATACCCATAGAAAAAAAATTTATAAATGTAGAGCATATTACCCTAAATACACCAAATATCTGCAAAGCAGGTGAGATTCTACCTCTTTCTGGTACAGTAGAACCTTCCAATGCAAATCTAAAAACAATACAATGGCATATTGTAGATGCAGGCAAAACAGGTGCTTATATTCAAAATCATACCAATTTATATACAAGAGAACCAGGAAATATTGTTATTTCTGCTACTATTTATAATGGCTTGAATTTTTCTTCTAAAAACTATTATCAAGAGTTTAATATTACTGTAAAATAAAATAATCTTGTTAATTCACAAATTAAACCCACCACTAAAGTGATGGGTTTAATTTTTATTTTTTACTATGGTTAATAATTTTTTGATACTCCTCTTGTGTAATTTTACCAAGTGCCACATAGCGCAATAGTTGGTCTTTTCGTACAAAATTTTTTTGATATTTTTCTTTTAACAATTCAA
>CAJUKL010000017.1 GCA_910587195.1 uncultured Clostridia bacterium
TCTCCTTTGTTATTAGTATTTCCTTTTTCATTATTTTAATTACACCCTCAAAAATATTAAGAGGAATTTGCAAGAATTTAGGATAATCTTTGTTTGACAGCTTCATATAATAGCACAGCAGCAGCAACAGAAGCATTTAAAGATTCTGCTTGTCCCAGCATAGGAATTTTAATCAGTTGACTACATTTTTGTGCTGTTTCGTCTGAAATACCTTTTCCCTCATTCCCAATTAAAAAAGCACAACCCTTTTTAAAATCAGCCGTATAATAATACTCTTTTGCTTTTAAATGTGCTGCAAAAACAAAAATATCTTGCTGTTTCATTTTAGAAATACAAGAAATAAAATCCACATTTCTAAAAATGGGAACATGAAACAAAGACCCCATTGTAGAACGTAATACTTTTGGATTATATAAATCAACGCAACCCTTGGATAAAAAAACGGCATCTACATGGCAAGCGTCTGCTGTTCTGATAATCGTTCCTAAATTTCCAGGGTCTTGCATTTCCTCTATCAAAAGATAAAAGCCGTTTGAGTTGAAATGAAATTCTGTATTTTCTTTTTTTTGACAAACAGCCAGGATGCCTTGAGAATGTTCTGTGTCTGTCATTGCTGAAAAAATATGGTCTGCAAAAACAAAAACCTGGCTTCTTTTTTGATAAACGGAAATATCATTTTTATTTTGAAATTGATGGGAAACAGCATAAAAAAGAATGGGATAATTTTGCGGAATTTCTGCAACAAAACGGATACCTTCTACAAGAAATAATCCTTCTTTTTCTCTGTTTTTACGCTGCTGCAATCCTTTTATTTGTTTTACAAATTTATTTTGAACGCTTTCAATCAAATCTTTCACCCTTTTTTATTTAAAAACTTTTGAATATTCACATTTTCCCCTAGCACCATCAAAATATCATTTTGTTCAATTACATAGCTTGGCTTTGGAGAAGCAATAATATCTTCCCCTTGCCGAATTGCAATGATATTTAAGTCATATTTTGCACGAATATCAGAGGCAATAATACTTTTTCCAAGCCATTCCTTTTTGGGAATGACTTCTGCAATACTAACATCATCAGAAATTTCCGTTAATTCAAAAAAATTACCATAGATTAGTTTGTTTGCAATATGAAAGCCCATTTCTCTTTCCGGCAAAATAACCCTATCTACTCCAATTTTTTCTAATATCTTTTTGTGGTTTTCATCTAAGGCTTTTGCAATCACATAGGGAACTCCCATTTCTTTGGCTAATAAAATGGCTAACACACTGGACTCTAAATGACTCCCTGTTGCAATAATGACAACATCAAAATTTCCTAAACCTAAATTACGCAAATCCACTTCATCTGTAATATCTGCCATAACGGCATGGGTTACATATTCTGATATGTCTTGCACCAATTCCATATTATTATCAACTGCTAACACTTCTGCGCCATTTTCGGCTAATGTTTTTGCAACACTTCTTCCAAAACGTCCCAAGCCTAGTACAGCAAACTGCTTTTTGATTATCATGTTTTTCCTCTCTTTCTACATCTCTATCCTACGATAATTTGTTCTTCTGCATATTGTAATTGATATTTATTTTGTTTTTTGGTTAATGCCATAGCAATGGAAATTGGCCCAATTCTTCCCATAAACATAGCAATAATAATCAAAATACGCCCCATGCTTGACAAATGAGGCGTTATGCCTGTTGTTATACCTGTTGTTCCTAATGCTGATACTGTTTCAAATAAAATATCCATAAAACTATGTGCAACAGACATATTTCTTTCTGTAAAACTTAAAAGTAAAGTCATTAATAATACAGTTGCAAGACTAATAAAAAATACAGCTAGTGCTTTTTGTAATGTCAAAAAAGAAATATTTCTTTTAAAAACATGGGTGTGATTGCTTCCGCGAACAACAGAAAGAACTGCAATCCATAATACACTTAAGGTTACAGTTTTAATTCCGCCTGCTGTTCCGCCAGGAGAACCGCCTACAAACATTAATAAAATAGATACAAATTTAGAAACTTCTGTCATAGCACCTTGGTCAATACTGTTAAATCCTGCTGTTCTTACCGTTACAGACTGCATGGCAGAGCCTAATACTTTCCCTTTTAAAGATAAATTTCCGATGGTGGCAGGGTTATTGCTTTCCCACAAAAAAAACAATAACATACCCGAAAATAAAAATAAAAAAGTGGAAAGATATACAATTTTACTATGGAGAGATAATCTTTTTATGGCAGTTTTAAAAGACCATTTTTTTTGATATTTTAACTTTAATACACGAATCGTATCTAGCCAAACCATAAACCCAAGTCCCCCTAATATAATAAGAAACATGAGCACAAGATTCATAAAAGCATAATCTACATAGGGCACAAGACTATCTAAACTCATAATGTCAAAGCCTGCATTACAAAAGGCAGAAACAGAATGAAAAATTCCATATAAAATGCCCTTTGTCAGTCCAAACATAGGCACAAAAACAAAAGATAATAAAATGGCACCAACGCTTTCAATCAAAAAAGTGCCAAACATAATTTTTTTTATATATTTTACCATACCCATAATATTATTTTGATTATAAGATTCTTTAATCAATAATCTATCAGATAGGGTAATTTTTTTGTGGAGTGCCAAAGAACCTAATACAATAAATGTCATAAAGCCTAAGCCACCTGTTTGTATCAAACAAAAGATAATAAATTTTCCAAAAGCAGTCCACTGGCTCATGGTGTTGGTGACAACCAAACCGGTGACACAAGTAGCAGAAGTTGCTGTAAATAAGGCATCTAAAACATGGATGCTTTTTCCGTTTTGGCTGGAAATAGGTAGACAAAGTAAACTTGTACCAATTAAAATAACAAGCAAAAAGCCAAAAATAATTACTCTAGTAGGATTATTTTTAAATATCTTCTCTTTGATTTGATTCATTTGTAATTCCTTCTTTTTTTGTTTATTTTTAAGATATTATAACATAAAAATAACAATTCGAATAGAAAAAGTCTACATTTTTGTTTATAAAAAATACAGGCTCAATCTATCAGAAGGACTATTCCAACCATTTCTTTTCCTTTTTGTATCACTTTTAAACGCAAAAAAATTAATATTGTCAATAAATGATAAAAATGCTATAATGTTACAAAGAATTTTTAAGGTATATTGCTAAAAAATTACTTTAGAAAGGTGGCATACAATGAAAAAAAAAATAGTGATAGTGATGCTTTTGTTGGCAATTTTGATAACAGCAACATCAGGCTGTAAAAAAGAAGAAAAAGAAAAAGATATTTCTTTAGGTAATTTAGAAACAGTCCAGCTATTGCTTTGGGGTGCAAAAGAAGATGAAGCCCTTTTAAATAAAATGATACAAACATTCCAACAAGAATATCAAGGACAGGCAAATTTTCAAATTACGTTTGCAGAACAGGGAGAAACTGCATGCAAAGATACCATTTTAAGCGGTCTTGAAGAAAGTGCAGATGTATTTACTTTTGCAGATGACCAGTTAAGTGCATTAGCAGCGGCTGGTGCCTTAAATCCTGTAGAAAATGCTGACGAAATAAAACAAAAGAATTTGGAAACAGCAGTGGAGGCAGCAACTGTTCGAAATACTTTATATGCTTATCCACTAACAGCAGATAATGGTTATTTTTTATATTATAATAAACGTTATTTTACTGAGAAAGACATTCAAACACTAGACCGTATTTTAGAAGTTGCAGCTGCAAATGGTGGTTTTTTTTCTATGGATTGGTCTTCTGCATGGTATGTCTATTCTTTTTTTGGCAACACAGAAATGAAAGTTGGATTAAAAGAAGATGGAATTACCAATGATTGCACTTGGAACCGTCAAGAGGGGGAGATTCGTGGGGTAGATGTGGCACAGGCTATGCTCAATATTGCAAAACAACCTTCTTTTTCTAATCGAACAGATGAAGAATTTTTACAAGGTGTTCGAGATGGCACAGTACTTGCTGGTGTCAGTGGTGTATGGAATGCTGTCGCAATACAAGAAGTATGGGGTGAGGATACCGGAGCAGCAAAATTGCCAACCTATACTTGCAATGACCGTCAAATACAAATGGCATCGTTTTCCGGCTGCAAGTTGATAGGGGTAAATGCCTATTCTGAACATTATGATTGGGCGTGTAAACTAGCAGAATGGATTACCAATGAACAAAATCAAAAACTCCGTTTTGAACTACGGGAGCAAGGCCCATCTAATATACAAGTAGCTTCTTCTGTAGAGGTACAGCAATCTCCAGCGATTGCAGCATTATTAGAGCAATCAGAATTTTCTCAGTTACAAAGGGTAGGCGGAAAATTTTGGGATCCAGTTACTATTTTTGGCGAAAATATGGCTTCTGGAAATGCTACAGGGGAGGATTTACAAAAACAGCTAGATAAAATGGTAAAAGGGATTACAGAAAGATAAATAACTATAGGGGGATAATCATGAATGGAAAACTTAGTATTCAGCAAAGACTGATACTTCCCATTATTTTGCTGGGGATTGTAGCATTGCTTTCGAATGCTTTGGCAATTTTTAGTATCCATAATGTGAATGCTAATGCGTCAACGATTGTAGATAACTATATGGAGGGAAAAACACAATTAGTAGAAATTCGTCGTTCTACTATGAATATCCATAAAATGGCACTTTCTCATATCATTGCTACAGATTATGATACTATGATTGATGTTGTAACAAAAATCAAAGAAGAAGAAAAAAATATAGAAAGTACGCTAGAAGCGTATCGTAATTATGTGGAAAAAGAAAAAATAGAACTCTATCAGCAATTATTAAATAATTATGATTCTTTTAAACATACATTAGTTTTTTTGGTATGTGCTAGTGCCGACAGCAAAACAGAAGATGCTTATGCACTGGCAAATGGAGATGTTGCTTTTTATGGTAGTGCTATTGAGAAAAATATTAAAGAATTATATGATTCTATTACATTACAAACAGAAATGGCAAGAAAAAAACTCTTTGTTGTCTATCTAATTTCTATTATCATCAGTGCAATATCCATGATTGCTTGTGTCTTATTGGCAATCGCTGCCATTAAAATGATTATGGCATATGTTGTAAAACCAATTAAAAATGTAATGTTTACCCTGCAAGGAAGTTCGGAACGGGTTAATACTATGGTAGATGAAGTAAGAAAAAGAACATGGAACTCCAGTGAAAGCGCAAAACAGTTGTCTGCTTTGTCAGAAAAAATTTCAAATACCATACATAAAGTAGCAGATAGTGCCTCCTCCATTAACCATAATGCCACAAATATTAAAGAGGAAATCTATACTATAGCAGAGGAATGTGTTGCTATTACAGAATATTCTGTAGAAATGAAAAAAAGAGCAAACACAATGGAACATTCTGCACAAATGAATATGGAAACCATTGATACAAAAGTAACAGAAATGCTTACCATTTTAAATAAAGCAATCGAAAATAGCCATAGTGTTAGTCAGGTAAATATTTTGGCAAAAGATATTTTAGAAATTGCTACCAATACAGACCTAATCGCCATTAATGCTTCTATTGAAGCCGCAAGGGCAGGAAAGGCTGGAGCAGGTTTTGCTGTTGTGGCACATGAAATTCGTGCTTTGGCAGATTCCTGCGGAGAAACTGCAACACATATTCAAGAAATCAATAAAAATGTTACAGATGCCGTTTCTAACCTCTCGGAAAGTGTGCAATCTTTAGTAGATTATTTAAACCAATCTATCTTAATAGAATTTCGTAATTTTGTTGCTTCAGGTCAACAGTATAGAGAAGATGCAGCTTATATTGAAACAGCAATGGCTAAATTTAATCAGCGGTCAGACCATCTAAGAAATTCTATTAATGAAATTGCTTTTTCTATTGAAAATATTACCAAGGCTTTAGATGAGGGTGTTGTTGGAATTAGTGGTGTAGCAGATAGCAGCAAAAGTATGGTAGGAAATATGACAGACATTGCAAATCGCATGGATACCAATAAAGAAATTGTGGAAGAATTAAAAAAACAAACGGAAATGTTTGCAAATCTATAATAAAATATTTAGTTAGAAATAAAGCAAATAGAAGTCAGCCAAAAGGCTGACTTTCTTAATTGCCAAACAATTTTTACATATAAAAAAACAATGATACACCTTTTAATTATCCAAGCATAATTGGTAAAAATCATAATTATAACTATCTGGTGCAATTCCAATGGTCATGAGCAATTCATTTACGCCTTCTTCCATCAGTACATGGTAGGCGTTATGATAAGCATAAAGCTGTTCTGCCCTTTTTACCATTTCTAGATATAGTTCTAATACTGTTTTTGTTTCTGTTTCCTGTGTTACAGTTTGATAAGCATTTTGTTGTATCAGCTTTTCCAACTCCTCTATGGTATAGCCCCATTTTTGTTGGAATGTTTCCAATGCCTTTTTTTGGTCTTTTCCTAGTTGTACTAATTTTGCAAAATCTTCATGTGTTGCTTTGACACAACGAATGGTTTTTATTTTGCCGTCAGCTGTAATGTTTTCCATAAAAACGCCCCCTTTTCCATTGTTTCAGTTCTGACACTCCCATGCCTAAAGGCATGAGGTTCTTAATTACATAAACTTGTAATATCCTGTTACTTTTTGTTTTATGCCTTTTCCTCCACAACAAATTTCTATTTTACAAAAAAGATTTAAAATAATCCGTGTAATCTTTTTCCTTTTGTTAGGAAGGAACTTATTTTTGTTCCCATTTCATGTGTAAGATTGGAAAGGATGTGTTTGTTTTGGAATCAGAAAAAACAGAAAATCCAATATGCTTATAAAATGCAAGAGCCTTTCCATTTTGTTCGCTTACGTCTACCCATGTGGCATGGTACTGTTCTATTGCAAAAAACACGAGAGCTTTGCCAATACCTTTGCCCCAAAAATCAGGTTGAATAAACAGCATTTCAATTTTTTTGTTTTCCAAAGCAAGAAATCCTATTATTCTATTTTTTTCTTTTGCAATTAAAAGTGTTTGCATATTTTTGATAGCTAACTTTACAAGTGGCTTTAACTTTGCAATTTTTTCTGCCGGAAAAAAAGAACAAGAATCTTCCCAAATCAGTATCAAATCTTCTGCTACTGCTGCCTTGTTTGCTGTCACTCTTTCTAAAATCATACTTCTTTCCTTTCTTCATAGCAAAACATTGATGGGATTCTCTTTTTATTATATGCTCTCTTAACAAGACTGTCAAATTATATCATTTTATTCATTTCTTTTTTTAGTCTACCAATGATTTTCTTTTCGAGGCGAGAAATATAAGATTGTGAAATTCCTAATAAATCTGCAACTTCTTTTTGTGTTTTTTCTGTTGTTTCTGGTAAAATACCAAAGCGCATTTCAACAATTCTTCTTTCTCTTTGACTTAATTTTTGCATTGCTTTTCCTAATAAATCTCTGTCCACTTCTTCTTCAATATCTTTATAAATCACATCTGCATCTGTTCCTAAAATATCAGATAAAAGCAATTCATTTCCTTCCCAGTCCACATTTAAAGGTTCATCAATAGATACTTCTGATTTTGTTTTGCTGTTTCTTCTTAAATACATCAATATTTCATTTTCAATACAACGAGAGGCATATGTTGCTAATTTGATTTTTTTTTCAGGATTAAATGTGTTGATTGCTTTAATCAGACCAATCGTTCCAATGGAAATTAAATCTTCAACATTGACACCTGTATTTTCAAACTTTCTAGCAATGTATACCACAAGACGAAGGTTTCTTTCAATAAGAACTGATTTTACTTTTACATCTTCTTCTCCACCTAATTGCTCCAATAATATTGCTTCTTCTTCTGCTTTAAGTGGCGGAGGAAAAACATCACTTCCGCCTATGTAAAAAACATCATTTAATTTTTTACGCCATTTTCTCCAAATGCGTCCTATATCGTATTTTAATTGAAAGAGTAAAAATTTCATTTCGATAGCCTCCTTATGCTAGTATCTCAGGACTTACTAATCCATCATAGCCATCAGAAAAAGAACCGCAATAAATGCCAAGGGAGATATTTTTTTTCAAATTTCCTTCAATTTCTAATTTTTCTGGCTGAAAAACAAGTAAAAGTCCATTTTCTTTTCCTAAACTTGAAAAAGGAATAAAATGTAAGGGTAATGTTTTTTCATTTTGTAATACATATTCATAAAATTTTTGCTGATTTTGATATTCTTTTAAAAAATAAAGTTGTGTTTCTTTTGAAAATAAATTTTTGATGGATGGAAATGCTGCAACAGCAACTGCATTTCCAGAAAATGGGTCTTTTAAACTATTTCCTGTATCAATGAGCATATGTAGTTCTAACTGTATTTCTTTTTGTTTTAAAAAAACAGTACAATACTCCTTTTGGTGTATGACCTTTCTCGCTATCCAATTTTTTCCTAATTTAATAAAAATATAAAAAAAGCATACGGTTGCAATCAATATTTTAATAGAAAAGATAGAAGGAGTAAGATGATTTCCTATGTTTTCTGTTCCTGTCGCAAAAAAAAATGCAACACCACCCACTGCAAAAGCTGCAATATATCCTATTAATACATATTGCAGTAATTTTTGAATGGTTTTTGGAAAAAATACAATTTCTATTCCAAGCACAAACAAAAAGAAGCCACCCATTCCATGACAGAAAAAAGAAAAAATTGGAAAACATAACGCCAAACAATACATGAGTGACAAAAAAAGACTGCCCAACAAAATACGTTTATAGCAAATGTTTTTTTCTAATACAGCAGTAATCCACAATATCATAAAATCCATACAAAAGTTAATCAAAAATATAACATCACCATAAATTGTTACTTCCACAAAACGCCTCCTTTTTTTGCCTTTGAAAGGCTCTCTTGTTATTATAAGCAAGTTTAGGAACGTTTTTTGTCAAACACGCTGTCATTTTTCCAAAAATCATAAAAGAAATATTGACACAACAACACAAAAAATGCTCTTTCTTTTTTAGAAAGGAAGCAAACAAAGAAAATTAAAAAACTTTGACGACTCTATATGGAACGTTTATAAAGGATAACAGAACATTAGCGCAAAAGAATTTTTGCTTTTTGATTTTAGTTATAAAAAATTTTTTATTTTATCAAAAATGACAAAATATTATAAAAAGGGAGAATGTATCATAGACTTTTCAAATTTTATCTATTATAATAAAAATGAAAAATATTTTTCGGCTATTTTTTGTTGAAAAATAATAAAAATATGAGAGGAGTCTTTTAGAATGAAACTAAAATTGCGGGGGAAATTAATTTCAAGCATGGGGGTTCTTATCTTTATCACAGTATTGTTAGTTTCCTCCCTGTCTTATCTATCTCTGAAAAGAGCATATGACAAAAATATAGAAGCCGAAAAGGAAAAACTGGATCAGATTATTCAGAGCCAGGTGGAATGTATAATTGGTGTGCTACAAGCAGAATATGATAAGTATCAGAATGGCGAAATTACGGAAGAAGAAGCAATGGAAAATGCAAAATATATTGTTCGTTCTACTCGATATAACAATGGAACTGGCTATTTTTGGGCAGATATGGCAGATGGAACAAATGCAGTACATATTAACCCACAAGTAGAAGGAACAAACCGCTATAATACACAAGATGAAAAAGGAAATTATTTTGTGCAAGATACAATTGCTGCCGGAGATAAACCAGAAGGGGGTTTTATTGATTTTTATTTTGCAAAATCTGGAGAATCTGAAGCAAAAGCCAAAAGAGGTTTTGTCAAAAAATTTGCGCCCTATGGTTGGTATATTGGAACAGGAAATTATGAAGAAGATATGTTGCCCATTATACAAGAGGAACTTAATGAGGCAAATAAATCTTGTTTCTTGTCCATATTGGCTACCTGCTTTTTCGGGTTGATTATTTTTGTGTTTGGTATTATTGTAATTTCTATGATAGCCAAAAAGATGGCAGACCCTATTAAAGCAGCTTCTCAACGTTTGATTGAATTGAGTCAAGGAAATCTTAAAAATGAAGTAGAGGAATTTAAAGAAGATGATGAAATTGGAGATTTGACACGTGCTTTAGCAAAAACAGTACAAATTTGGCGTGACTATATTGAAAATATCTCTGCTTCTTTATCAGAGCTGGACAAGGGAAATCTTAGATTTGACATAAACATGGAATATGTGGGAGATTTTGCACCCATTAAAGAATCCTTTCAGCATACCATTTATAAACTGAATGATACTTTTAGAAGGTTAAACATGAGTGCAGAAGAAGTAGCAAGCGGTTCGGAACAAGTTGCAAGTGGTGCACAGGCCCTTGCACAGGGTACCACAGAACAAGCCTCCTCTGTAGAACAATTAGCTGCTACCATCAATGAAATACATAACCATGTAGCAAACAATGCTGGAAATGCAAAACAAACAAGCGACCAAGCCTTAAATACTGCAACAGAACTGGAATTAGGAAAAAAACAAATGGAGCAAATGATTACTTCTATGAATCAAATCAATGATTCTTCTTCTGAAATTAGCAAAATTATTAAAACGATTGAAGATATTGCTTTTCAAACGAATATTCTTGCCTTAAATGCAGCCGTTGAAGCAGCGCGTGCTGGTGCAGCCGGAAAAGGATTTGCTGTAGTAGCAGATGAAGTGCGTAATTTGGCAAGTAAATCTGCAGAAGCATCTAAAAATACGTCTGCCCTTATTGAATCAACTGTCCAATCTGTACAGGAAGGTGCTGCTATTGCTAATCAGACTGCAAGTTCTTTGGAAAGAATTGTTTTTTCTTCTCAAGAATCTGCAAAACTGGTGCAAGAGATTTCAAGCGCATCGCAGGAACAAGCAGCTTCTATTGCACAGGTTACACAGGGAATTGACCAAATTTCCAGTGTAGTGCATACAAATTCTGCTACTTCTGAGGAAAGTGCAGCTGCCAGTGAGGAATTGTCAACACAGGCTCAAATTTTAATGAATTTAGTAAAACAATTTAAAATTAGAGAAATTTAAAAAAATAGAAAAATAGTCACTTATTATACTACCATAAGTGGCTATTTTTTATTCCTTTTTAAAAAACAGAAATGCTTATAATGATGGTAGTCAGTATGCTAACTAACTTTTGATTTTTTAATAACTTTTTCATAACATTAAGCCCTTTCTTTTTTTATGTTATATAATTTTGCATTGCCTACTAAACATTAAATATTATTTCTATTTTAGATAGTGTTTACACAAAATTGACTTAAAACAGAAAGCCAGATAGCAATACAGCGTATTGAAACAGCAACAAGAAAATATGCTGTATTTTTGGCATATCAAGCAGTATTTTAGCAAAAGAAAAAGGTATTTTCAACAAGATAAAGTTATATTCACGTTGTTGTTTTCTATTTCGTTTGGGGGAAATTACAACATTCCTTCCTGACGAAATAGCATAACTAACAATCTCAAAAGTAAGTTCTTCATAATAAAACCACCTTTTAATATTGATTTCATTTAACTACACATTTATCCATTCCTTAATAACACAATTTGTTGAACTAATTTCTATTTTATGCTATAATATTTAAGCTATAAAGCATTACAAAAATGATAAACATTTAAAAAGGTGGAAGTATGGTGATAGAAAAACAAAACAGCAACATAACCATATCTGAAGTAAAAAAGCAACAACAATATATGCAAAAAATGAAAGCATTTCTTTGGGATTGGGAACAAAAAACAGGACAAAAACAAAGCTATTTTGTTTTAACAACAGGCTGTCAGATGAATGCACATGATTCAGAAAAACTTGCAGGAATGCTTGAAACAATGGGATATGTCAAAAGTCCTACAGAAGAAAATGCGGACTTTGTGATATACAACACCTGCTGTATCCGGGAAAATGCAGAAGAAAAAGTGTATGGCAGATTAGGCAGATTGAAATACTATAAAAAGCAAAATAAAAATATGAAAATTGCTTTATGTGGTTGTATGACACAACAAGATGTTGTCATAGAAAAATTGCAAAAATCTTATAAGTTTATTGATATCGTTTTTGGAACATTTAATTTATACAAATTACCAGAATTATTATATCATAGCATGCAAACAGAAGGAACTCTTTTTGATATTTGGAAAGAAGCAGGCGAAATTGTAGAAGATATTCCTACCATGTATCAAAGCGCATTTCAAGCCTCTGTCAATGTTACCTATGGTTGTGAGAATTTTTGTTCTTATTGTATTGTTCCATATGTCAGGGGAAAAGAAAGAAGCAGAAAACCAGAAGATATTCTTCATGAAGTGGAGCAATTAGCCCAAAATGGCATAAAAGAAATTATGTTGCTAGGGCAAAATGTAAACTCTTATGGCAAAAACTTAGAACATCCACTTTCTTTTGCAAAATTATTACAAAAAATAAATCAGGTGGAGGGTATAGAAAGAATCCGTTTTATGACCTCTCATCCAAAAGATTTATCAGATGAGTTAATTGAAACCATAAAAAACTGTAAAAAAGTTTGCAATTATATTCATCTTCCCATTCAATCAGGCAGCAGCGAAATTTTAAAACGAATGAATCGACGCTATACCAAAGAACAATATTTAGAACTAGTACAAAAGTTAAAAAATGCAATTCCGGATATTACCATTAGTACCGATATTATTGTTGGCTTTCCTGGAGAAACAGAACAGGATTTTCAAGAAACTTTAGATGTGATTCGTCAAGTAAAATATTGCACCGCATTTACTTTTATCTATTCCAAACGGACAGGCACTCCTGCTGCAAAAATGGAGCAGCAAGTCCCGGAAGAAGTGGTAAAAGACCGTTTTAACCGATTATTACAAGTGTTAAATCCCATTGTGGAAGAAGTACATCAAAAACAAGTGGGAACAATCGCAAATGTATTGGTAGAAGAAGTCAGCAAACAAAACAGTGCTATCTTAACAGGTAGAATGGAAAACAATATTCTAGTGCATTTTGAAGGAAACAAAGATTGTATTGGTAAAATATTACCCATTAAAATAACAGATAATAAAACATTTTATGTAATTGGAGAAAGGATAGGATAAAAATGGCATCTGTATATGAATTAGCCAGAGAATTAGGAAAAGAATTAATGAATACACCAGAAGTAGAAGCACTTTTAGAAGCAAAAAAAGTATATGAAGCAGATACAGAAATTGTAAGACTTGTCAAAGAATATGGCGAAATGCAACAAGATTTTGAAATTCGTTTTGCTGCCGGCAAAACAACAGAACAAGAACAAAAAGAGTTTGCTGCCGAAATGCAAAAAAGAGGGGAAGTCATTAAAGCAAACGAAGCAGCAGCACATTTGTTTGCAGCAGAATCTCGTTTTAACCAATTTATGAATTCTGTATTTTCTATTGTAACAGCAACATTGGCTGGAGATGACCCAAGTCAAACAGGCGGATGCAGTCCAGATTGTTGTGCTTCCTGTGGCGGCGGATGTCATTAAGAATTTTTTATAAAAGATAATTTCCATGCCCGAATTTTGTAATTCGGGTATTTTTTGTAATAGAAAGAGGCGAAATAAAATGGGAAAAACAACTCCTATGATGGAACAATATTTTCAAATTAAAAAAAACTATAAACATTGTCTTTTATTTTTCCGTTTAGGTGATTTTTATGAAATGTTTTTTGATGATGCCTTAGTAGCTTCCAAAGAATTAGAAATTACGTTAACTGGAAAAGATTGGGGACAAAAAGAAAGAGCTCCTATGTGCGGTGTTCCTTTCCATTCTGCAGAAAATTATATTGCAAAATTAGTCGAAAAAGGGTATAATGTTGCCATTTGTGAGCAGACAGAAGACCCAAAAGCAACCAAAGGAATTGTAAAAAGAGATGTTATCCGTGTTGTTACACCAGGTACTATTTTAGATAAAAGTGCTTTAGATGAAACAAAAAACAATTATATTATGCTTGTTTTTGAAGGAAAAACTGGTTATGGAATTGCTATTTGTGATGTTACAACAGGAGAATTTTTAACAAGCAATTTTTTCCGTCTGCAAGGAGAGGAAAAAGTAATGGAAGAAATTGCAAAATACTACCCCGCAGAACTATTATGTAACAAATCTTTTTTAAAAAATCCAAAAGCAGAAGAAATTCAAAAAAGATTTCATTTAAAACTTGTAGAATGTGAAGATTGGATGTTTAACTATCAAACTGCATTTAAAAAATTATGTGACCATTTTCATGTAAAGCATTTGGATGGCTTTGGTATCAAAAATGAAACTGATGCTATTCAGGCAAGTGGTGCCTTACTTTGTTATTTATATGAAACACAAAAAAATAATTTAAGTCATATTTCAAAATTAAAACGGTATACTTCCAGCGATTTTATGGTTTTAGATGTTTCTTCCAGAAGAAATTTAGAATTAACGGAAACTATCAGAGAAAAAGATAGAAAAGGCTCGCTTTTATGGGTACTAGACCAAACAGATACTGCTATGGGTGCCAGAATGTTACGCAAATGGGTAGAACAACCTTTATTAGAGCAAAAGGAAATTCAAAAAAGATTAGACAGTGTAGAAGAACTAAAAAATGAAGTATTTTTGAGAGAAGAATTAAAAGAAATTTTAAACCATATTTATGATTTTGAAAGAACCATGAGCAAGGTTATTTATCAAACTGCAAACGCCAGAGATTTAATTGCTTTAAAACAGTCTATTGCAAAATTGCCTTTGATAAAAAATTCTTTATTACATTGTCAAAGCCATTATTTAACAGAAATTGCGCAAAAACTGGATACATTAGATGATGTTTATGCATTGATAGAAAGTTCCATTGTGGAGGAGCCACCCGTTAGCGTGCGGGAAGGTGGCATGATTCAGTCAGGATATAGCGAAAAATTAGATACGTATATTCGTTCTCGCACAGAAGGAAAAAACTGGATAACAGAATTAGAAGAAAAGGAAAAAGAAAAAACCAATATTAAAAATTTAAAAATACGTTTTAATAAAGTTTTTGGCTATTACATTGAAGTAACAAAGTCCTATTTAGAGCAAGTTCCAGACAGATATATCCGAAAGCAAACACTTGCCAACTGTGAAAGATATATGACTTCCGAGCTAAATGAATTAGCAGAGTTAATCCTTGGTGCTGAAGAAAAAATGATAGAATTAGAATATGAAATTTTTGTAGACATTAGAAATGCTGTTGCAAAAGAAGTAGAAAGAATCCAAGCATCTGCGCAGGCAGTTGCCATCATTGACACCTTAAAATCTTTGGCAGAAACAGCAGAAAAAATGAATTATGTGAAACCAGTTGTCAATACGGATGGCATTATTGATATTCAAAACGGTCGTCATCCTGTTGTGGAAAAAATGATAAAAGAACCATTTATTCCAAATAATACTTATTTAGACATGCAAGAGGAAAGGCTTTCTATTATTACAGGGCCAAATATGGCGGGAAAATCTACTTATATGCGTCAAACTGCTTTAATTGTTTTTATGGCGCAAATGGGTAGTTTTGTACCGGCGGAATCTGCAACGATTGGTATTGTAGACAGAATTTTTACCAGAGTTGGTGCATCAGATGACCTTTCAGCGGGGCAAAGTACCTTTATGGTAGAAATGATAGAAGTTGCAAATATTTTGAACAATGCAAGTAAAAATAGCCTTTTAATATTAGATGAAATCGGCAGAGGGACAAGCACCTTTGACGGATTAAGTATTGCTTGGGCTGTTTTGGAATATATTGTTGACCAGAAAAAAATTGGTGCTAAAACATTGTTTGCAACACATTATCATGAATTAACAGAATTAGAGGATAAATTGCTTGGTGTCAAAAATTATAGAATTTCTGTAGAAGAACAGGGCGAAGATATTATTTTTTTAAGAAAAATCGAAAGAGGCGGTGCAAACAACAGTTATGGTATCCAAGTTGCAAAATTAGCTGGCTTACCCATTAAAGTGATTCGTCGTTCGAGTGAAATATTAAAACAACTAAATGCTGCTGACATTAATAAAAAAGCAAAAAAAATTGCAACAGAATCTCAAGAGGAAATTGAAGATATTATTCAGCAAGTTGATATGTTTACCATGAAGGAAACACAAATTATAGAGGAAATCAGCGAATTAGATATTATGGCAATGACACCAGTGGAAGCGTTACAAACGTTATTTAATTTACAAAAAAAAGTAAAAGGAATGTAAGCGATGCAAAAAATACAAGTTCTTGATTATCAAACCATCAATAAAATTGCAGCCGGAGAAGTGGTAGAATCTCCAAAATCTGTTGTCAAAGAATTAGTGGAAAATGCTATTGATGCTGGTGCAAGTTCAATTACTGTAGAAATTAAAGAAGGTGGCATTTCCTATATTCGTGTTACAGATAATGGTTGTGGAATTGCAAGAGAGCAAGTCAAAATCGCTTTTTTAAGACATGCCACCAGCAAAATACTTCATATTGAAGATTTAGATAAAATATTATCTTTAGGATTTCGGGGAGAAGCACTAGCAAGTATTGCAGGTGTTGCACAAGTAGAAATGACTACCAAAACAAAAGACGAAATTAACGGCACCTATATCGAAATCAATGGAGGAGAAGTGATAAAATTTCAAAGTGCAGCTTGTGTAGAAGGAACTAGCTTTATTATAAAAAATCTTTTTTATAATGTTCCTGCACGCAGAAAATTTTTAAAAAAACCCTCTACAGAAGCAAGTCGTATTGCAGAACTTTTAAACCAATTTGCTTTGGGTCGCCCTGATATTACTTTTAAGTATATCAATAATAACACAACAATCCTGCATACTTCCGGAAACAATGATAACAAAGCAGCGGTTCTTTATGTATATGGAAAAGATGTTGCGACCAAAATGCTTGAAATTGACTTTAAAAAAGGAGATTTCCGCATTACCGGCTTATTGGGAAAACCCGAGCTTTCTCGTGCCAATCGTTCGTATGAAAATTTGTTTATCAACAACAGATATATTAAAAATGCAATCATTGCTTCTGCTATCGAAGAAGCCTATAAAACAAGGTTACTTGTTGGAAAATTTCCAATTTATGTATTACATTTTACAATTCCGCCTGCATTTGTTGATGTTAATGTACATCCGGCTAAATTAGAAGTACGTTTTCAAAATGAGGACGAAATTTATGCTCTTTTTTATGCAGCCGTAAATCAATGTTTTCATAAAGAAGTGTTAGTTCCCAAAGCAGACTGGAATCCAAAATTTAAAGAAAATAAAGAAGAAATAAAAGATATTGTAATAGAAAGTGATAAAGAACCAAAAGATATTGTAATAGAAAGTGATAAAAGAAATATTGCAGAGGAATCTAAAAAACTGCCAAAAGAAGTAAAGGAAAAAACAATAAAAGAAAACTCTTGCAATGAAAAAACACCTAAAAAAGAACAACAAAAGTTTTTAGAACTGAACGAAAGTAGAGCAGAATATCAAGTAGAACCACAAATTTTACCACAGATTTCAAAAGAAATAAAAAACAGAGATACTTTTTTTAAAAACTATAAAATCATAGGACAAATTTTTAATACTTACTGGCTGATAGAGCAAAACCAAAGTATTTTTATGATTGACCAACATGCAGCACACGAAAGAGTATTATATGAAGAACTGATGGAAGAATTAAAAAAGCAAAAAGTGACAGCACAAATGTTATTGCAGCCTTTGCTATTAAAATTGACAGAAAAAGAAAAACAAGTATTGCAAGACAACATGGAATTACTGTATCAATTTGGTTTTTCGATAGAAGTCATTGCACAAAAGGAACAAAAAACCTATGCACTTTTAAGTGTTCCCTTTATTATTAAAGCACCTACCAGTACAAAATTCTTTTTAGACATTTTGGACAAACTGGAGGAAACTCCTATAGAAACAATTTATGACACCAAAATAATTACGATTGCTACAATGGCTTGTAAAGCGGCTGTCAAGGGAAACGACAGACTAGACATTCGGGAAGCAACTGCTTTAATTGAAAAATTATTACAATTAGAAAACCCTTTTACTTGTCCGCATGGACGACCCACCATTATAGAAATAACACAATACGAATTAGAAAAACAATTTAAACGGAAATGAGGTTTTATAATTGAAAAAGCCTTTGATTGTCATAGGCGGCCCTACTGCCTGTGGTAAAACAGATGTTGGTGTTTTATTAGCCGAAAAAATAAATGGTGAAATCATATCCGCAGATTCTATGCAAATCTATCGTCATATGGATATTGGAACAGCCACCCCAACAAAACAGGAAATGCGAAACATTCCACATTATCTTATCAATGAACTAGAACCTGATGAGGAATATAATGTAATGATTTTTCAAAAAAAAGCAAAGGAATATATGCAAAAAATATGGGATTCTGGAAAAATACCTATTTTGGTAGGAGGAACTGGTTTTTATATCAATGCTTTGGTTTATGACACTTTGTTTGAAGAAACAGAACAAGACAATACTTTTCGAAATCAACTGTATCAAATTGCAGAAAAAAATGGTGCAGAAACATTATATGAAACTTTAAAAAAGATAGACCCAAACTATGCACAAACACTTCATGCAAATAATGTCAAACGTGTTGTCAGAGCATTAGAGTATCACCATTTTACAGGGCAGCTTTTTTCAGATTATAATGCAGAGCAAAAAACAAAACAATCTCCTTATCATACTGCTATGATTGTTTTAACAATGGAACGACAAAAGTTATATGATAGAATTGAAAAAAGAATTGATGCTATGATAGCGCAAGGTCTTTTAGAAGAAGTAGATACTTTATTAAAAAAAGGATATTCTCCTGCTTTAGTTTCCATGCAGGGCATTGGTTATAAGGAATTGATACCTTATTTTTATCACAAAATATCTTTAGAGCAAGCCATTTATGACTTAAAAAAAAATACAAGACATTTTGCAAAACGACAATTAACATGGTTTCGAGGGCAAACTAACGGCTTTTGGGTAGAGGTCAAAAGTCCAGAGCAAACAGTACAAAAAATCATTCATTATTTAAAAGAAATCAAGATAGGAGTATAAAAATGAAAGAATTACACGAGATAATACAATCAAAATTCGGTATCAGCGATAAAGTATTAGAATATTGTATACAAAAAGAAAGTGAATTAACACAACAGTTTCAAGCAATAGACAATATTGCAGAATATAACCAATTAAAAGTACTTTCTGCCATGCAAAAAAACAGATTAAGTGATATTCATTTTGCAGCAACAACTGGTTATGGTTATAACGACTTAGGCAGAGATGTCTTAGAAGCAATTTATGCAGATACTTTCCAGGCAGAAGCAGGACTGGTTCGCCCACAATTAACTTGTGGAACACATGCTTTAGCAGTTGCATTGTCTGGAAATTTAAGACCTGGTGATGAATTGTTATCCCCTGTTGGGATTCCTTATGATACTTTACAAGGCGTTATCGGTATCAGAAAGGAAAGAGGTTCTTTAAGCGAATATGGTATTACATACCGTCAAGTTGATTTTTTACCCAACGGTAAATTTGATTTTGATGGTATTGAAAAAGCAATCAACAAAAAAACCAAACTAGTGACAATTCAACGCTCGAAAGGCTATTTATGGAGAATTTCTCTTTCTGTTGCACAAATAAAAGAATTGATTTCTTTTATAAAATCTATCAAAAAAGATGTTATTTGTATGGTAGATAATTGTTATGGAGAGTTTGTTGAAATACAAGAGCCTTCTGAAGTGGGTGCAGATTTAATGGTAGGTTCTTTGATTAAAAATCCGGGTGGCGGACTGGCACCGATTGGAGGATATATTGTAGGGAAAGAAGAATTTGTCCAAAATGCTGCATATCGCTTAACAGCACCTGGGTTAGGCAAAGAAGTAGGTGCAACTTTAGGAATTACACCTTCTTTCACCCAAGGCTTTTTTATGGCGCCACAAGTAGTTAATGGAAGTCTTAAAACAGCAGTTTTTGCCGCTAAATTATTTGAAGATATTGGATTTTCTGTTTTACCAAAATCCACCGAAACAAGAGCCGATATTGTGCAACTGATTCAAATGGGAAGCGCAGAGAATGTAATTGCTTTTTGTCAAGGAATCCAAAAGGGCGCACCAGTTGACAGCTATGTTACACCAGAGCCTTGGGATATGCCCGGCTATGATTGTCCGGTCATTATGGCGGCTGGTGCTTTTGTACAAGGTTCCTCCATTGAATTAAGTGCAGATTCTCCCATCAAGCCACCCTATCATGTTTTTATGCAAGGAGGATTATCTTGGCATCATGGAAAAATTGGTGTCATGATTGGACTGCAAACCATGGTTGATAAGGGGTTGATACAACTATGAACATACTGTTTAAAAAAAGAAACTTAAAAAACAAATGCATTGTTTTATTTCTTTTGTTGTTATCCTTTTCAAAAGTTGTTTTTGCAGCAGAACTGCCGCCAGAAGTTGTTGCACAAACAGCAATTTTGGGAGAAGCTTCTACAGGAAAAATTATCTATGAAAAAGATATGGATAAAAAAATGTATCCTGCAAGCATGACAAAGCTCATTACAGCACTTGTAGCATTAGACCATCTTAATGCAGATGCTTTATTAACGGTAGGAACAGAAATCAATGAAATTCCATGGGATTCCAGTAAAGCAGGGCATCTTGTTGGGGAAACACTAACAGTAAAAAACTTAATTCGTGGCTTATTGATTCCTTCTGGAAATGACTCAGCAAATGTGTTAGCCGTTGCAGTAGCAAGAAAAGTAAAAAATGATGAATCACTTCCTTTTGAAGAATGTATCAATGTTTTTACAGAACTAATGAATAAAAAAGCAAAAGCACTTGGTGCAACCAATTCTCATTTTGCAAATGCGCATGGCTATCATGATGAAAACCATTATACAACAGCGCATGATATGTTTTTTATTGCGCAGGAAGCACTCAAAAATCAAACTATTGCAGAAGTAGCAAAAGAAAAAGGATATTCTGGTGACAGTGCAGAAAATACATTAGAAAGCAATGGTACTTTAAAAACACAAAATTATAACTGGACAAACCATAATTTATTAATAACAGATAATGAATATCAATATGAATACGCCATTGGACTAAAAACCGGTTTTATGGATGAAGCTGGCGATTGCCTTACCGCAGCAGCACAAAAAGATGGTACTACCTTGATTGCTGTAGTATGTCATTCGGAAGACCCTGCCCGTTGGACAGATACCACTTCTTTATTTGAATATGGTTTTAATAATTTTACTATGGCAAATTTACAAAAAGCAGGAGATGTTGTAAATACAGTTGCTCTATCAGGACACAACAGACTATTAGGTGATACTTTGGACACTGTTATCAAAGAGGACGTCCAGGAATATATGTTAACAGAGGACATTGAAAATTTAGAAACACGGATAGAATATAAAAATGAACTGTTAGCAGAATCTAAAACGGAAGAACAACAATTAAAAGCACCGATTGAAAAAGATGCAGAAGTTGGAAAAATGGTCTATCAATTAGGAAATGAAGTTATAAAAGAAGCACCACTTTATGCTGCAACACAAGTAGAAAAACGCACCATAGGCAACAGCATACAATATGCTTTTAAAAATTTAGCTGCTAATTTGTTTACTATTAAGGGAATCCTTACAGTTGTAGGTATTGTAGCAATTCTTGCAATACTAATTGTCTTGCTTGTTACCATAAAAAGCCGTAGAAATAGAAGGCGTTCCAAATATATTTTTAAATCAAATCGTCGGAACCACAGTCATCGGAATTACAGATATAATGACGGCCCCCGTATGAGAAAAAGACGGCGCCGATAAAAAAATTATTGAAAAAACTAGTGTTTTTCCAATCTGTCAATAACTTCTTTGTTTTGTCATGGCAACCGCATAAAAAATATTGTATATAAAGAAAAAATTTAGAATCCGTTGCGTGTGCGAGAGGTAAAGTTTTTGGTCAAGCTTTTTTCAAAAAGCTTGTAGGTGTTTGATGGTAACGCCCTCAAGGTCTTTCTACGTTTGCAAGCGTGTTTTTGAAAGGGTTTGGGGAAACTTTTCACAAGTGAAAAAAGTTTCCCCAAGAACTTCCGACTTTCTTTAAGTTCATAATAAACCATTTTTTTGACAAGCTGGGAGGGAAATCTAAAATTCTCCTCTTATTTTTATAATTTAAAAATCATATTTATTTTTGATACGATTTATTTTTTGCATCATGGGTTTGGTGAAAAGAGATAAAAATAGCACAGTTGCCATAGCATGAACAGTATTAAAATAAATTGCAGCAGAATAAACCACAATAGCAGATGCAAGCGTTGGTTCTGAGTTCATATAAAATATTGTCCATAAATCTACAATACCACCATAAATAAAAAAAGTCGCTATGCCACCAAATAATGCCACTATCCAAACACAAACATGTCTATTATAAAAAAGAAAACCTGCAAAATATCCTATTATAGCACTTGCAATCATTTGATAGGGTGTCCATGGACCTTGTCCAAACAAAAAATTGGATACAAAAGCTGACATACTTCCTATCAAAAAACCACTTTCTTTTCCCAAACAAATGCCCGCAATAATAACCATGGCTAATGTCGGCTTAAAATTAGGAATCATAAAAAAAGCAGCTCGTCCAACGGTTGCCATCGCAACTATAACTGCCAGCAAAACAATTTCACGTGCTTTTGGCTTTCGTTTTTCAAACTTATAAAAAAAAGGAATCATTGCATAAAAAACGAGTAATACATTTGTCAAAAGATAATGTCTTTTTTCAAAAGCAAACAAACCTATATAAATGGTCAAAACTGTCAATAAAAGAATACTGATTTGCAAAAAAAAAGAGTTTTTTTAGATGAAGTTTTAAGAAGTTCTTTTGCTTCGTTTTTTGCTTCTTTTTGCTTGGGTGGTGTATCATCTGAAATTCTATAATTTTCCTTGACCAATTCTACAATTTCTTCCACACAAATAGCATTTTTAAAAATATGTCTTGCCATGCGATTGGCTGCTGTAGTATAAAAATTATTTCCAGAAAAAAACTGACGTGGTGTATCTATTGCAACAATTTTTCCATCAAAAAACATAGCACAACGGTCTGCATATCTTCCACAAAACTCCACATCATGAGAAACCATAAAAATAGTCATTCCTTTTGCTGTCAATTCTTTTAACAAATTTCCCAATTTTATTTTAAATTCATTATCTAAACATTTTGTTGGCTCATCTAAATATAAAATATCTGGTTCTAATAGTAAAACTTTTGCAAGAGCTACCCTTTGCTGTTCTCCGCCTGATAAATCATAGGGATGCATTTCTAAAAGCGATTCTATTTTTACCAATTCTACAATTTCTTTTATGCTATATTTTTCTGCGGATAAATCTTCTTTTACTGTTTTTTCAACAAATAAATTTTGCGGATTTTGAGGAAGCATTGCCCATTTTCCTTTTGTTTTAATACTGCCCCTGTAAGGTTTTTTTAATCCTGCTGCCAAATTTAAAGTAGTTGTTTTTCCGGTACCATTTCCGCCCATCAAGCAAAATAATTCTCCTTGATACACTTCCAGAGAAAGGTCTTTTACAATATCCTTTCCCTGCCTATCATATTTAAACCAAACCTCTTTCATTTTTAAAACGACATCTTTTTTAAAAGTTATTGTTTCTGGCAATTCTGTTTTTACTAACTTTTTTTCTTTTAACACTTCTGTCAGCCAGTTTTTTCCCTCTCTTATATCCATAGGACATTTTAAATGAGAACCTATCTTTTGCTGTGATAAAGCAGTATAGGCTTGTAATGGTGCAGGCATAGCAAAAAACATAGGATGATTTTTTTGAGCAAGAACAGTAGCCACAGCCGAGGGTGTATTGCAACAAAGGATACTTCCCTTTTCCAACACTATAACTTTATCTGCCATTGAAAAAACATGTTCCAGTCTATGCTCTGTTATAATAACAGTGGTTCCAATTTCTCTATTTATCTTTTTAACGGCTTCTAAAAAATCGGCAGCAGCAATGGGGTCTAGCTGTGAAGTAGGCTCATCTAACAATAAAACATCTGGCTGCATCACCATAATAGAGGCAAGATTTAAAAGTTGTTTTTGCCCGCCCGACAAATGATTTACTTCTTTTTCAAACCAATTTTGTATTCCAAAAAAACTAGCCATTTCTGCTACTTTTAAACGAATCATTTTTGTTTCCAGTCCCATATTTTCCAAACCAAACGCTAATTCTTGCCATACTTTTTCTGTCACAATTTGATTATCTGGATTTTGAAAAACATAACCTATTTTTTTATCTTCTATTTTTTTTCCATAATATAAAATTTGACCTATTTTAACACCCTTTGGTGTTAAAATAGGTTTCATATTTTTTAGTAATGTACTTTTTCCTGAACCGGATTGTCCGCAAATTACAACAAACTCTCCTGTAGCAATGCTAAAATTAAGATTGTTTAAAGCTGGAAAGTTCCTATTCGGATAAGTAAATGTTAAATTTTCGACTGTAAAAATTTCCAAGCTATCCTCTCCTTTAATTCTAGCATAACCGGAAAATAACAAAAACAACTATAAGCAATACACAATACCATATCTAACTCATGCATAACAATGGTAGGATAAAATACAATAGAGCACTTTCCTAATAGTACCTTTATCCATACAACTATTATTAAAACTACCAAAAAAACAGCAGCAAAAACATCTCTTGTATCAAAACGATAAATAGAAAATGTGCTTCTTTGTTTTGAACCATACCCTCTTGCACGCATAGAGTCAGCAGAATCAATGGAATTTTCTAAAGCCCAAGTAAATAAAATGGAAAGTATTTTCATACCATGTTTTATTTTTTCTATTTTGCTGCCATCCGATATATCTTGTCCAATACATTTTTGTGCATAAGATATTTTATGAATTTGCTTATAAAAATTAGGCACAAAACGCATGACCATAGAAAAAATCATAGCAGTAGACGGCATAATTTTGCAAAACAAAAAAAGAAATTTATCACTTGTCATGGTTTTATTATAACAATAAAACCATAACAAAACTGCTGCCATTCCAAAACCAGAAATACAGCCATAAATCGCTGCTTCTAGTGTCACTCTACTATATTTGGTATAAAATAAAATTGTTTTTCCCCTTGCATTGACAAGTGGATTGATAATAGTAAAAAGAACAATCATAAACAAAATAGGAACACTAAAACGTATGGTTGCCTTTTTTTCTAATAGTATCGCATAAACAAACGCTGCTGTTACCGTAATCAAAACAAAAACGGGATGCTTTAAAAAAATAGTTACACTGAGTACAGCAGCAAAAAAGCAAAAATTGATAGCAGGGTGATAGGTTGAAAATACATTTTTCATAAGCTTTATCTTATTCTGTCACATATTCCCATACAATTACATCTCCAGCTTTTACTTCATATTTATCACAAGATTCTTCTGGTCTTTCTCCATTTACAGTATAAACCCAGCCACTTGTTTCACCTTCATCGCCAGCATATTTTCCATTGATACCATCTACAAAGATACCATCTCCGCTATTTGTTGCGCCCATGTCTACCTCTGTTTTTTTCAATACATCATAAACAGTATCTCCGCTTTCAATTTCAAATTGTTTATCTGTGCAAAAATCCTGTATTGTAATGGTACAAGCACTTTCGGAAGCTTGTTCTGAGCCTTCTGCACCTTCTGCATTTTGTTGTTCAGAACCTTCTTCTTGTCCATCTCCAGCCTCTGTAGAAACGGGTGGCTCCTGTGGTGGTTCTTCCTTGCTTTGACAAGCTGTCATTACGCTTGCAGACATACACAGTGCCATCATGATACCCATTAATTTTTTGTTTTTACTCATTTTTTTCCCTCTTTTCTTAAACTTTTCTATCATAAAATATCAGACTAATTATATCTTAAGTTGCAATATGATTCAAGAACTTTCTTCATAATCTTATAAAATTAATATTTTCCATTTTTTCTTTTCCCTAACTCCAATAATTGCTGACACTTACTTTGTATAAAATCATAAGAATCTCGCTGATGTGGTATGGTGCAATTTTGACAATCTTTTATTCCATTTTTAGTATATACAAAATTTCCGCCGCATTGTTCGCCAAGAGGATAAAGAGGGCAATAACAAAAAAGGCAATTAAAATCTTCTTCCTCTAGCTTATGGCAGCGGAAATATTCACACTTTTGATTGCTAAAAAATTTATAATGTTCCTTCATTATTTTTATCTGAAAAGGGAAGTTATAGAACTGGCATAACATTCACTTTTGATTTTTTGCGCAATTCATATTCTTTGATAATACTTTCCACATCATGTACAGACATATTAACAATACTAGATATTTCTTTTATACCATAGTTTTTATTATACATGGTAATTAAGATTTCTACCTTTTGATTTTTTGCACCAACTTCTATGCCATCGTTAAAGCTTTTTTCTTTGTCTATTTTTGATTTTAGGTCAATCACTTTGTTTAAAAATACGTCGTTTATCATAATTTTTATAACTCCTTTTTTTATGGTATGAGGTTGTTTGTAAAAATTGGAATCTACAATGATTAAATCGCATTTTAAATGTCTGCTTTTTAGATAATAAAACATCGCCTTTTTTATTTACCAGTATACCATATAGTTTATCGTAATTTTTGTAAAAAAGTTTATAATTTTATCTTAATTTTTTTTAAATCTTTTTTACAAAATTCTCTTTTTTACTACAAAAGCACAAAAATAAAAGGAATTTCAAAATAAAAAAAATTTGTCTATTATGAACTTAACAACAGTCAGAAGTTTTTAAAGGAACTTTTTTTCACTTGTAAAAAGTTCCTCCAAATCTCCTCAAAAACACGCTTGCAAGCGTAAAAGACCTTGACAAACTCTGCAAGCTTTTTGAAAAAAGCTTAACCAAAAACTTTTCTTTTGCAAACAGAACAAAGAAGTTTATTGACAGACTGAAATAGTAACACTTTTTTTATGAATTACTTTTTATATTCAGGCATTCCATCCACCCGTTCAATTTCAAACGGTGTAACCTGATAAACATAATAATTTAACCAATTAGAAAATAACAAATTGCTATGACTTTTCCATCTTACAACAGGCTCCTGATTAGCGTCATCATCTTTAAAATAATATTTAGGAAAAGGCACATCATCTCTTTTTCCCAAATCTCTTGTATATTCTTCTTTTAATGTAAAGGGGTCATATTCTGAATGTCCCATTACAAAAATACGGCTTCCATGACGAGAAGAAGCAATATACAAACCAGATTCTTCTGAAGTAGAAAGAACTTCTAGCCTTGGCTCACGATAAACATCTTCTAACTTTACTTCTGTATGGCGAGAATGAGGAACATAAAAAATATCATCAAATCCTCTCAACAAATCAGCACTTTTTACTCGTACCGTATGTGGAAAAACACCAAACATTTTTTGTGGCAAAGAATGTTTTTGTATTCCATAATGATAATAAAGACCTGCCTGCGCTCCCCAACAAATATGAAGCGTAGATGTTACATGAGTCCTAGACCATTCCATAATCTCTTTTAATTCTTCCCAATAATTTACTTCTTCAAATGGTAAATCCTCTACTGGTGCCCCCGTTATAATCATTCCATCTAAATTTTTATGCTTTATTTCATCAAAACTATGATAAAAACTTTGTAAATGCTCTGGTGCAGTATTTTTTGTTTGATGATTTTTAGGAAATAATAAAGTAATGTTAATTTGTAATGGTGTATTCCCCAATAAACGCAATAGTTGTGTTTCTGTTGTTTCTTTTAATGGCATCAAATTAAGAATTGCGATTTCTAGCGGACGAATATCTTGATGAAAAGCGCGTTCTTCTCCCATAACAAATATATGCTCCCTTTCTAATATTTCCCTTGCTGGTAAATTATCTGGTATTCTAATTGGCATTGTATTCCCTCCTAAGTATAGATTAAAAAACGCCTTCATAGTATCTACTATGAAGGCGTATCAAAACGCTGTACCACTTCATTTTATTTTCTAAAAATAAGAAAACCTTTTTTCCAGTACGTCTGTTAAGATAATACTGTTTCGCTGTAACAGGCGAACCTGTTGTAGCCTAGACCAATATGGCTTCGGTACACCATTCAAGAGCCATTTTCAGTACTGCTTCCTTTGCCTTTTTCCACCATATTGCAAGGCTCTCTGAAAAAATCCACAGACTTACTTTCTCTATCATTACGTTTAGAAAATATTTTATCATATTCTTCTAATTCTGTCAATGATAAAATAGAAATGGGTAGGGTAACCGCATAAAATTTTTTTTGCATAAATTATAATAATTTGAGTTTGAAAATAAAAAAATGACTTATTATGAACTTAACAAAAGTCAGAAGTTCTTGGGGAAACTTTTTTCACTTGTGAAAAGTTTCCCCAAACCTCTTCAAAAACACGCTTGCAAGCGTAGAAAGACCTTGAGAGCTCTGCTCTCAAACTCTCGCAAGCTTTTTGAAAAAAGCTTGACCAAAAACTTTACCTTTCGCACACAGAACAGATTCTAAATTTTAACGTATGTTGTTCTGTTGTCGTTCATCTCAAACAACCACTCAACTCCATCGCACAGCTGCAAAACGTTAGTTTTGCACAAAAGTTCTTTGCTTACTTTCTTTCAAGAAAGTAAGTGAGAAATAAAAAGTATTACTATGCTTTTTTAGCAATAAGAGATATAATGGAGTTATATTAATTTTTGAACAATAAAAAGAGAGGGGTGTTTTTATGAAAAAAATAGGCATTTTACTTCTATTGCTATTTTGTATTGTTATGAGTTTTTTAGGCTGTAAACAACAGGAAAAACCTATAGAACAAATAGAAGAAAGCAAGGAAGTCAAAAAAGTGCAGTCTGCGGCAGAACAAAAAGAAGAATTTTTAGAACAAAAAATTGCTAGCATGACTTTAGAACAAAAAGTAGGACAGCTTTTTTTCTGTGCATTTCGCCGTGATAGTAATAATGTACCAATTACTGTATGGAACGAAACCATAGAAAATACAATGCAACAATATCCTATCGGTGGTGTTGTGCTGTTTGGAGAAAATATTGATACTGCTGAACAAACAAAACAGTTGATTACAGACTTTCAAAATCATACAACAATACCATTGTTTATTGGAGTAGATGAAGAAGGAGGACGGGTGAGCCGACTCCATGCAAGTGGAAAGTTAGAAGTAGTGGAGGTTCCTTCTGCTCAAAAAATTGGTAATACAAAAGATACAAAAATTGCTTATGATATGGCAAGCGAAATGGGAAAGGAATTAGTTTCTCTTGGATTTAATGTTGATTTTGCACCTGTGGCAGATGTCAATACCAATCCCCATAATACAGTAATTGGTGATAGAGCTTTTTCTAGCGACCCCATAGAAACAGGAGAAATGGTAATTGCTTTTATCCATGGCTTACATGCAAATAATATTAGTGCTTGTGTTAAACATTTTCCGGGACATGGTGATACAACAGAAGATAGCCATAAAGGCATAGCAGTAGCAAAACATACTTTGGAAGAAATGCAGCAAACCGAATGGATTCCTTTTAAAAGGGCAATCGAACAGGGTGTAGATTTTGTAATGACAGGACATATTACAACACCTAATGCTACAACAGATAATTTACCAGCTTCTTTATCTTACGAAATGCTGACAGAACAATTAAGAAATCATTTACATTTTCAAGGAATTATTATTACAGATGCTTTAGACATGGGAGCTGTAACACAATATGAAGATGCTTCTTTTATGGCAATTAAAGCAGGGGCAGATATGGCGTTGATGCCATTTGATTTAGAAAAATCCTATGCTCACTTATGTGATGCGGTAAAAGAGGGAATCATTTCAGAACAGGAATTAAATGAAAAAGTAAAAAGAATCTTATCCTTAAAGTATGATAAAGGGTATTTTGAAAATGTAGTAAATTAATAACATCACACTATTGAAAGTATACAAAAAAATTATTATAATAGTATTTAAACTCTTTCTATAAAAGAAACTTTTTTAGGAAACAAAATATTGTACTATAAAAATAGGGGTTACAGTACAATAAGAAGTATGAGAATAAAGTCCTTTTTTGTATAAAATTGGAGAGGTGATTTTGTGAGGATAGAAGAAGAATTATACAAAGAATTGATTGATAAAATGAATACCTATCACCCAACGAAAGAATTTGATATGATAGAAAAAGCATATCGTTTAGCAGTTGAGGCGCACAAAGACCAAAAAAGAAAATCAGGGGAACCTTATATTATTCATCCCTTAAAAGTTGCTTATATATTGGCAGAACTGGAATTAGACAAAGAAAGTATTACAGCAGGGATTCTACATGATACAATTGAAGACACACCTTATACGTATGATGATATTGCCAATCTTTTTAATGTTGAGGTTGCCAATCTTGTAGATGGTGTAACAAAATTAGGAAAATTGTCTTATACCACAAAAGAAGAAATGCAGGCAGAAAATTATAGAAAAATGTTTATGGCTATGGCAAAAGATATTCGTGTTATTTTAATCAAATTGGCTGACCGTCTGCATAATATGAGAACACTGAACTATATGACAGAGGCAAAACAAAGAGAAAAAGCGCAGGAAACCATTGATATTTATGCTCCCTTAGCACATAGATTAGGTATTTCTAAAATTAGAACAGAAATGGAAGACCTTTGTTTTAAATATCTTAATCCAGATGCCTATAGCGATTTAAAAGAAAAAATTGAAAAAAAGCAAATAGAACGAGAGGCTTTTGTAAAATCCATTGTTACTGATTTAAAACAAAGAATGGAATTGGCAGGCATCAAAGGAAAAGTGGAAGGAAGAAGCAAACACTATTTTAGTATTTATAAAAAAATGGTGAATCAAAAGAAAACATTAGACCAGATTTATGATTTATTTGCTGTAAGGGCTATTGTTGATACTGTACAAGATTGTTATGGGGTTTTGGGCGTAGTTCATACCATGTATACACCTATGCCAGGAAGGTTTAAAGATTATATTGCAATGCCAAAGCCTAATATGTATCAATCTTTGCATAATACTTTAATAGGTCCAGAAGGAGAACCTTTTGAGGTGCAAATTCGAACATGGGAAATGCACCGCACAAGCGAATATGGTATTGCTGCCCACTGGAAATATAAAGAGGGTGGTAAAAATGGTAACCATAAAAAAGGTAGCAGCGAAGAAGCAAAATTAACATGGCTGCGTCAAATTTTGGAATGGCAGCAAGATATGGCAGATAATAAAGAATATTTAGATACCATTAAATTAGACTTAAATATTTTTAATGACCAAGTGTATGCTTTTACACCACAGGGAAAAGTAATCAGTTTACCAAAAGGCTCCACTACCATTGACTTTGCCTATATGATACATAGTGCAGTTGGCAATAAAATGGTAGGAGCAAGAGTCAATAACAAAATGGTTTCTATTGAGTATAAAATACAAAATGGAGATAGAATTGAAATATTAACTTCACAAAATTCAAAAGGCCCTAGCAGGGACTGGCTTTCTGTGGTAAAAAGTTCCCAAGCAAGAACAAAAATCAATCAATGGTTTAAAAAAGAATTTAAGGAAGAAAATATTTTAAAAGGTAGAGAATTAATTGATAAAGATATTAAAAAGAAAAATCATAATCCTTCTGAATTATTTAAGGCAGAATGGATGGAAATTGTATTAAATAAATTTGGGTTTAAAAATTGGGATGCACTTTGTGCCGCAGTAGGGCATGGTGGCGTAAAAGAGGGACAGGTTACCAACAGACTCATAGAAGAATTTTTGAGAGAAAAGAAAAAAGAAGAAAATACTTTGCTAGATGTTTTAAATCAGGAAGCAAACCAAAAACTCGAAAGACATAAAAGTAAAAGTGGTGTTATTGTAAAAGGAGTAGGAGATGTAGCAGTTCATTTTTCAAAATGTTGTAATCCAGTGCCCGGTGATGAAATTGTTGGCTTTGTTACAAGAGGGCGTGGTGTTACCATACACAGAACGGATTGTATTAATATTATGAATTTAATGGAAGAAGATAGAAACAGGCTGATTGAAGCAGAATGGGACATAACAACAAAAGATATGGCAAATATTACGTATTTAGCTTCCATTCGCATTGTTGGTACAGATAGAGTTGGCTTGATGATGGAAGTTTCAAGGGTATTTAATGATGAAGATGTTTCTGTAAAATCCTTGACCATTAAAACAACAAAAACAACAGCGATTTTTGATGTTGCAATCGAAATAAAAAATAAAGAACAATTAAATAAGGTTATTACAAGATTGATGAAATTAAAAGATATACTGGAAATTGAACGTGTAGCAAATTAAAAAGGAGAATACAATGAGAGCAGTATTACAAAGAGTAGCAAGAGGAAGTGTCACAGTAGAGGGAAAGATAATTGGACAAATTGAAAAAGGGATTATGGTTTTGTTTGGAATGCAGGAAAGCGATGATGATAAAGTAATTGCATATATGCTAGATAAAGTGATCAATATGCGTATTTTTGAGGATAAGGAAGGAAAAATGAATCTTTCTTTGCTGGATATAGAAGGAGAACTTTTGATTGTACCAAACTTTACATTATATGGTGATGCCAGAAAAGGTAGACGTCCTGGCTATTCTAGTGGTGCAGCACCAGCCGTTGCAAGCGGTATTTTTGATAAATTGGTCGCATATGCGCAAACATTGCCCATAAAAAAAGTGGCAACAGGACAATTTCAAGCAGATATGAAAGTAGAAATTGTAAATGATGGGCCAGTTACATTATTATTAGACAGTGAAAAGAATTTTTGAGGAAAAAAGAATGATATATTTTATTGTAAAAGGGCACACCTTAGAGCATGATGTACAAACAATCATACAAGTATTTTATCCTAATCTGCATTATTATGTAGTAGCGGAACCAAGACAACAAGGAATTACTATAGAAAGCAGATTACAGGAAGGGCAGTCTATTGCAATTTTTTATGAAAATGGTGTAAAAAAACAGCAAGCAGTCATGCAATATCAGGAATTGACCACCATAAAAGAGAAAAAAAAAGTTATCAAAGGTGCTATCTATCAACTATTAAGACAAATAACGGGAATCCGCCCACAATGGGGATTTATAACAGGGGTACGTCCTGCAAAAACCATCAATGAACTTTTAGACAAAGGTTATACAGAACAACAATGTTTAGAGTATTTTATAAATGGTTATGATGTCACAGAAAAAAAGGCAAAAATTTCTTTGGAAGTGGCAAAGGCAGAAAGAAATATTCTTTCTCAAAATAAGCAAAATGACATTAGCTTGTATGTAGGGATTCCATTTTGTCCTACAAAATGCCTTTATTGTTCTTTTACTTCCTATCCATTGACACAATATCAAAATAAAGTATGGAATTATTTGGAAGCTTTACAAAAAGAATTATGTTTTTTAGGAAAATATGCCCAGCCATTTGATTTAAAAACAGTGTATATCGGCGGAGGTACGCCAACCTCTTTAACAGCAGAGCAAATGGAATTTTTGCTTGATGTTCTATCACAATATTTTGACCTAAAAAAAGATGGGCTAGAATTTTGTGTAGAAGCAGGTAGACCAGATACCATTACAAAAGAAAAATTAGCTGTAATGAAAGCATATGCTGTCAATCGTATTTCTATCAATCCACAAACAATGAATCAAAAAACATTGGATTTAATAGGAAGAAAGCACACAGTAGAAGAAATCAAAGAAATATTTTATGTTGCGCGGGATTTGGGTTATGATACCATTAATATGGATTTAATACTTGGATTACCAGAGGAAACAGCCCAAGAAGTAGAACATACTATGCAGGAAATTGAAAAATTGCAGCCAGATAATTTGACAATCCATACATTAGCAGTCAAAAGAGCTTCTCGCTTAAAAGAAAAATTTGATTTATATACCCTTACAAAAGCAGAAGAATTGGAAAAAATGTTGTCTATTTCGGAAAAATATGCACAAAAAATGCATATGAAACCTTATTATATGTATCGGCAAAAAAATATGGTAGGGAATTTTGAAAATGTAGGATATTGCACTTTTGGAAAAGAATGTATTTATAATGTACAGATTATGGAAGAAAAACAAAATGTGATTGCAGCAGGTGCAGGAGCAAGTACAAAAATAGTGTATCATCAACAAAATAGAATCGAAAGAGTATTTAATGTAAAAAGCGTTGATGATTATATATTGCGCATTGATGAAATGATAGAAAGAAAAAAGAAATTATTATTGTAAAAAGACTTGGGAGGGAAATAGATTGGCGATACAGTTAGTAAAAGGAACAAAAGATTTATATGGTAGTGAAGTGCTGCAATGGCAGGCGTTAGAGCAAAAAATACGTCAGCTTTGCGCGGTGTTTGGTATAGGCGAGATGAGAACGCCTATGTTTGAATTTACAGAATTATTTGCGCGTGGAGTAGGAGAAACAACCGATATTGTACAAAAAGAAATGTATACCTTTACAGATGACGGAAACAGAAGTTTGACCTTAAGACCAGAAGGTACAGCAGGCACTGTAAGAGCATATATTGAACATGGAATGCATAATCAGCCACAGCCTACAAAATTATATTATATTTCACCTACATTCCGCTGTGAAAATACACAAGCAGGCAGACAAAGACAATTTCATCAATTTGGGGTGGAAATGTTTGGCTCCTATAGTGCAGCGCAGGACGCAGAAGCAATTTCTATTGCAAGTACCTTATTAGAACAGTTAGGCGTAAAAAATGTGGAATTACGCATCAATAGTTTAGGCTGTACGGAATGTAGAAATAAATATAATCAAAAGTTAAAAGAATTTATTGCATCTCATTTAGATAAATTGTGTGATACCTGTAAGGAAAGATATTTAAAAAATCCCCTCCGTGTATTAGATTGTAAGGAAAAAAGTTGTCAAAGCGTGATTGCACAAGCACCTTCTGTGCTAGATTGTTTGGATGAGGAATGTACAACACATTTTCAAAAGGTACAATCTATCCTAAAAGAAATGGAAATTGCTTTTACAGTAGACCCTAAAATTGTAAGGGGATTGGACTATTATACAAGAACTGTATTTGAATTTGTATCAAATGGCTTAACAGTATGTGGTGGTGGTCGTTATGACAATCTTGTAGAGGAATGTGGTGGAAAACCAACAGGAGCAGTAGGTTTTGGTATGGGAATCGAACGCTTGATTATGATATTAGACCAACAACAGCAAATGGAAAATGATACCCTTATTTATATTGGCTCTATGGGAGAAAAAGGATTTTTAAAAGCACAAACCTTAACATTGCAACTAAGAAAACAGGGTATCCATGCAGAATGTGATACGGTAGAAAGAAGCGTAAAAGCACAAATGAAATATGCAAATAAAATTAATGCAAAGTATTCTGTTGTAATTGGTGATGCAGAAATAGAGCAAAATGAAATAGAATTAAAACATATGCAGGAAGGCACAAAAGAAAATATTGCACTTTCTGATTTTATAAAAATTATGGAACAAAAAGGACATTTCTAAACATTACAAGCTAAATGCTTTCATCCCACTCCTTTAGGGGTGGGATGAAAGCAAGCTAAAAAAGTTTGACCTAAACTTTTTTCCAGCCACAAATAGAAAAAAGGACTTGAAAAAATTTCTTTCAAGTCCTTTTTTAATAATTTATTTTAATGGGCAAAACAGATTATCCATTTTAATAATATATTCCCCGCCACACAGACGGCAAAATAAAGTTTTATTTTTTGCTTTCTTTTAAGAAGAAAAGTTTTTTAAATGAAATTTGTTTACAAGACTGCGGAGAAGTTTAGATTGATTGGATAATTTTTTACTTGTTTCAGCACTTTCTTGCACAGCACTTGTGTTGGATTGTACAACTTCTGCAATCAAGTCTATACTCTTAATCAACTCTTGTAATACCCTTTTTTGATTTTTTGATGCTAAACTAATTTTATCTACAGAACCAGATATTTCTTTGGCTCCTTCTACCACAGTAAATAATGCTTTTGCAGTATCATCTGTAATGCTAGTTCCTCGTTTTACAGATTCAAAAGAATGTTCAATCAATTCGGAAGTTTGCTGTAATGCTTCTGCACTTTTTGCTGCTAGATTTCGTATTTCATCTGCAACAACAGCAAATCCTTTTCCAGCTTGCCCTGCTCTTGCTGCCTCAATAGAAGCATTTAAAGATAACAAATTTGTTTGTCTTGCAATTTCTCCAATAGTATTTAAAATTTGTTCGATACCAGTAGAGGATTCTTGAATATCTGCCATAGCACTCATCAATTTTTTCATTTCTGTGTTGCTTGTGATGATATTTTCACTTACCTGTTTTACTAAGAAATCCATTTTTTCTGCATCATCTGCGTTTGCTGCTACATCATCTGATAAACTAGCAATGGACACCGCTAATTCATCAATGGCAGATTCCTGTTCTAAAGCACCTTTTGATAAAATTTGTGCACCACTGGATACAGTGACAGAACCAGATGCAACATCATCTGCGGAAATTCTAATTTGATGTAAGGTTTCATTTAAAGAAGCAGCTATTTTTTCAATGGAAGTTTGAATTGGAATAAAATCCCCGATATATTTTTGTTTGATTTCAATGTCCATGTTATTTTCTGCCATTGTGGAAAGCTGTTGTGAAATATCATGAACATAATTATCCATTGTTTCGCTAATATGATTGATGCCGCTTGCCAAACGTCCTAGTTCATCATCTGTATTAACATCAATATTAATTTTAAGATTTCCTTTTTCTAGTTCAGAAGCACCTTCTGTAATATACGTAATGGGATAAAGTGATTTTTTAATAATTCTATAAATAATGTAAAGCAATACAATACCAAATACAGTTACAGCTAACATTAACTTAATAGAATCATATATAATCGCTTGGTTAAATTCGCTACTATCAATCGCAATATATAACGTCCAATGGTTTCCATTTCCACTATTTATAGTTAATGGTACGATAACCGATACACCCATTTTAGAGGTTGCAAGGTTGGTCATAGTGTAATCAATCATACAATTGGTATAACCCATCGTATAACCATTAATGTCAAATGTACTATCTGACATACTTCTTATAGTGTCAGAATCGTTAGCTAAAAGGGTATATCCTACTTCAGAAGCATTTTTTCCTACACGGTCGCTAAAACCAGAGTCTAAAAGAATTGTATTATCTTCTGAAAGCACTACCACATGTGTAGAAGAATAACCAGTACTTGCATAAGTTTGTGCCCCCATATCTGTCAAGGCAACATCAACACCTGCAATACCAAAAAAAGTTCCATTTGTATCATAAATAGGTGCCATAATACTAATCATCATAATATCTTTGCCCAATAAATTATAAATATAAGGCTCCATAATATAGGGTTGACCAGAAGATTTAATCTGCATATAATATTCTTTTCCAAAGTTGTCAAAGGCATCTTCATGTTTTTCAAATAAAATTTCTTTTCTGGATTCATCAGGATAAGCGATTGCTTCATAAACCGTATCTCTTTGGTGTACACTGTAAGGTTCTCCGTTTGCATCAGCAATTACATTTTGCTCAAAGTAAGCAAAAACCGTTGTAAAATGACTATCTCCTTTTAATATACCTACTAATGTATTATCAATAGCTTGCCTTTGTTGTTCTGGAGGCAAAGCAGAAATATTTTTTAAGGAATTTGCAAACCCTTTTACTTGACCATAATATCCTTCAATGTCATTTTGAATCAAAAACGCATTTTCATAAGCAGAAGAAACAAGCTTTTCTGCTGTAATCTTTTTTAAAGATTGCATAGAAATAAAGCCTGATGTCGATACAATAAGAAAAAAGATAATTAAAACTACTACAATCAGTTTTGCAATAATCTTTTTACTCAAGCTGCCTGAAAACGTGTTACTGATATTTTTTTTAGTTTCTTCTTGTTGTTTCAGCATGAAAAAAATTCTCCCCCATCATCATGATATAATACAAATAGTAATATTAAGAAAAAAATATCACAATATATTGAATTATAATATGACACTATTTAAAAGTCAATTCATTTTTCATAAAGATAGATACATTATTTTTTATTTTATCAGTTTGTTATTGCAGTACAATATTTTTATCTGCACAAATAATGAATCCAATATTTTCAAGAGTTTTACCCGATGGAATAAAAGCATTATAATCCTTATTTTCAATCCATACTGTGTTTTGTTTTATAGTAAAAACACCATTCCAACCATTTACAAGCGTGATATTTTCATTAAATGGTAGTGAAATATTCCACTGAGTTTTAAAATCGGAACTTGTATTTTTTATAGAAACTTGATAATTATAATAATATTTGCCACCATCTTGCCACTGATGGATTACTTTTGCAGATATTGTGAAATCCTTTGTATCAAAATTTCCAGTTGTATTTTTTAGAGTGGAAACAGGATTTTTACCTGTCATCATCTGATAAAACCATTTTCCGCTGTCGCTCAAATCTTCTATTGAAAAACTATTTTTTTGTGTACTTTTAAAAATGGCAGAAGTTTCTGCTTTGTTGGATAAATTCCACATAACATAGCTAATATGAAATTCATTCAAAAAGTGTATCCATTCCTTTGCTTGTTCTGTATCAATAGCACCATTTCCGCTTGCGTCACAAATACCATATTCTGAAACAAATAAAGGTAGTCCAGAATCAATTGCTTTTTTCATAGTATTACGCAATTCTTGCTTATGTGTTCCAGCATAAAAATGCAAAGTATACATAATGTTTTCAAATTCTGAAAGGGGTTGTATCTGGTCTACAGATTGACACCAATTTGGTGTGCCAACTAAAATAATATTCTTTGCATCGTTTTTGCGAATCACAGAAATGACTTGTTGTGCATATGTTTGGATTTCTTCCCAAGAAACATTTCCATTTGGTTCATTACAAATTTCATAGATTACATTTTTTTGCTTTGCATATTGTTTTGACATTTCATCAAAAAATGCTTTTGCCTCTGTAATATGCTTGTTTGGGTTTCCATCCGATAAGATATGCCAATCTATGATAACATACATATCATATTTTGTTGCATATTCTACTCCTTTTTTGATTAGATTTTTTAAATCTTCTTTTTTTCCATCGGTGCAATAGCCACCATTTTCTTCTGTATACATGGAAAGACGGATAACATTTACACCCCAGCTTTTTAATTCTTTGATACATTCTTCGTTAATATATTCCGGAAACCAAGCAATTCCATGTGTGCTAATTCCTTTTAGCTGAACTGGACTTCCTTCAGAATTTACAAGTTGTGTACCTTTGACAGATAAAGCAGATATTTTTTCTGTTTGTTGCGTGTAGCCTGTCAGGCAAAATAGCATAATGCAAAAAAATAAAACAGATACTATTTTATTTTTCACATTTTTCCCTCCTTTCTTATGTAATAAAAATAGAATTTTATATACTATAACATATATTTTTATTAAATATAATACATTTATTTTATAAAATAGGAAGCACTTAAAAATCCTTGTGAATAAGGCATTTCTGGCACTTCCTATTTTAAAAATTATTTTCCTTTATGCGTTTTTGTCCCACTTTTGTCCTACTTCAATAAAATTTAGCTTTTGTTCCAGTGTATCGGCTGCTACAATATCAGCGTCCAGCAAAGCATGAACATATCTATTAGTTGTTGTCAAGTTGGAATGTCCTAAACGGTTCGACACAGTTTTGATGTTCGTACCACTAGCAAGCAAAATACTGGCAGAGGTATGACGAAGGGCGTGGAACTTTATATGTGGAATAGCATGTTTTTTTAGAAAAAACCGAAACCAGCAAGAAATTGTGTCCGGTGATATATAACTTCCGTTTTTGCTTGTAAAAAGCATATTATCCTTATTCCAATCTTGTGCGATACTTAATTTTAGTTCTGTTTGTCTGTTTTTATAGTATTTTAGCATTTGAAGCATATAATCAGGTATGGTTATGGTACGGTTACTGTCCCTTGATTTTGGCAATTTTATCCCTTTTTCCCCTTTAATATGGTACATACTTTTACAAATTTTAACTTGCTTTCTTTCCCAATCAATATCGTCCCATTGCAAAGCCGCTAGTTCACCCCTTCTGCAACCTGTGCACAAAGCCAAATGAATTAAAACTTTCCACATTAACGGCTCTTTTTCCAGAC
>CAJUKL010000018.1 GCA_910587195.1 uncultured Clostridia bacterium
GCGAAACAAAGTTTCGCACAAAAGTTCTTTGCTTACTTTCTTTCAAGAAAGTAAGTAGAGTTTGAAACGAAGTCTCAAGGTTTTTTAAAAAGCTTGTTCTATTGCTTTTTTTAATTCTACAATTTTATCTCTTAACTCTGCTGCTCTTTCAAACTGCAAATCTATTGCTACTCTTTTCATTTCCTTTTCCAGTTTTTGTATCTCCTTTTGCAATTCTGCCACACTCATAGACTCTGGGTCTTTTTCAAATCCAAAATTTTGCTTTTGTTCCACTGTTTTTGTCGCCTGTATAATATCATAAACCTTTTTTACAATCGTTTGTGGAATAATACCATTTTGCTCATTATACTGCTGTTGTATATTTCTTCTTCTTTCTGTTTCTGTGACAGCTCTTTTCATGCTATCTGTTACAACATCTGCATATAAAATAACTCTGCCTTCTGCATTTCTTGCTGCTCTGCCGATTGTCTGTATTAAAGAAGTTTCCGAACGCAAAAATCCCTCTTTATCAGCATCTAAAATTGCCACAAGAGATACTTCTGGTATATCTAAACCTTCCCGTAATAAATTGATACCTACCAATACATCAAAAATGTCCATTCTTAAATCACGTATAATTTCCAGTCGTTCCAGGGTATCAATATCCGAATGTAAATATCTAACTCTAATTCCTGCTTCCTTCATATATTCGGTTAACCGTTCTGCCATTTTTTTGGTTAAAGTTGTAATCAATACCTTTTGATTTTTTTGTGTTGTTTTTTGCACTTCCATAATTAAATCATCTATTTGCCCTGTAATCGGTTTTATCACCACTTTTGGGTCTAATAAACCTGTTGGTCTAATTAACTGCTCTGCAGTCTGCTGTGCATGCTCCTTTTCATAAACAGAAGGAGTTGCTGATACAAATAACATTTGATGGATATGTTTTTCAAATTCCTCAAATTTTAATGGTCTGTTATCCAGTGCAGAAGGCAAACGAAAACCATATTCAACTAATGTTGTTTTTCGGGACTTGTCCCCCTCATACATTCCCCTAATTTGTGGAATAGATACATGTGATTCATCCGCAATGACTAAAAAATCTTCTGGAAAAAAATCAAGTAAGGTGTAAGGCGTTGCACCTTTTTCCCGCAACGATAAATGTCTGGAATAATTTTCAATTCCGGAACAAAATCCCATTTCTCGCATCATTTCAATATCATAATGTGTTCTTTGTTCCAAGCGTTGTGCTTCTAATAATTTATCTTCTTTTTTTAACTCTTGTAATCTTTGTTGCAATTCCTGTTCTATTCTTGTAATTGCAATCTCTAATTTGTCAGGAGGTGTTACATAATGAGAAGCAGGAAAAATAGCAACATGATTTCTTGTTCCTAATATCTTACCTGTTAAAACATCAATTTCTGTAATTCTGTCAATTTCATCTCCAAAAAATTCCACACGAATGGCTTGCTCGCTGCTTGCTACTGGGAAAATTTCTACTACATCTCCTCTTACACGAAATGTTCCCCTTTCAAAGTTCATGTCATTTCGATTATATTGTATTTCAATTAGTCTTTTTAATACTTCATCTCTATCTTTTATCATGCCGGGACGAAGGGAAAGCAACATTTCCTGATAACTTTCTGGGTCGCCCAAACCATAAATGCAGGAAACACTTGCAACAATCAGAACATCTTTTCTTTCTAACAATGCTGCTGTAGCAGAATGGCGCAATTTATCAATTTCATCATTGATAGCAGAATCTTTTTCAATATAGGTGTCTGTACTAGGGACATAAGCTTCCGGTTGGTAATAATCATAATACGACACAAAATATTCTACTGCATTACTAGGAAATAATTCTTTAAATTCATTGTATAGCTGTGCTGCTAGTGTTTTATTATGAGCAATAACAAGGGTAGGCTTTTGTAATTTTTCAATGACATTTGCCATAGTAAATGTTTTTCCAGAGCCTGTTACCCCTAACAATGTCTGATATTTTAGTCCTTTTTGAAAACCTTCTGCAATTTTTTGTATGGCTTGTGGCTGGTCACCAGTGGGTTTATAATTTGATTGTATTTTAAAGCGTTCCATATTTTCCCTCCATTCTTTTGCTAGAGTTTTATTTTATCATAACCAAAGAAAAATGTACACAAAAAATAGAACAAATATTCTATTTTTTATAAAATAAAAAAGGTTCAACTTAAAATTGAACCTTTCTATATATTAATAAATTTATATTTGATGCTTTTTTTCAAGAAAACGTAAAGCATCTTGGGCAGCTGCCTGTTCTGCTTCTTTTTTACTTTTTCCGGAGCCTTTTCCTAATATTTTATTCATATGCTGCACTTCTGCCACAAAATTTTTGCTGTGGTCTGGCCCTGTTTCTCCTACAATGACATAATGTATAGGATATTTGCTTGTTCGTTGTATCAGTTCTTGTAAATGCGTTTTACAATCCCTCATTTTAAAACTATTTTTTGTTTTTTGTATTTCTTCTTTCATCAATCCAAGAATATACTTTGTCACACTTTCCATTCCGCCATCAATGCAAATGGCACCTATGACAGCCTCGAAAGTATCTGCCAGTATGGAATCTCTGTTCCTGCCCCCTGTGCTTTCCTCTCCTTTTCCTAAAAATAAATACGTTCCTAATTCTAACTGTCTTGCTAATTTTGCTAAAGAGCTTTCACAAACAACACTAGCTCTTAACTTTGTCAATTCCCCTTCCGGCATTTCTGGATAAATACGATACATATATTCGCTTACTACCATGTCTAATACAGCATCTCCTAAAAATTCCAAACGCTCATTATTTTCATGGTTACATTTTTTTTGCTCATTTGCAAAAGAACTATGTGTAAATGCTAATAATAGTATATCTTTATTAGAAAATGTATACCCTATTTTTTTTTCAAAAAGTTCAAATTGCTCCTTATTCATATTATTTCTCCACTGTCACCTTAATGTATTCTATTGCGTCACCTACGGTTTTTAAATTTTCTGCTTCTTCATTATCAAACTCAATGTCAAATTCTTCTTCTAAAGCAGATATAATTTGAAATAAGTCCAGCGAATCTGCCCCCAAATCTGCCAATACAGTATCCTCATCTAATTCTGATGCTGAAATGCCAAGTTGCTCTCCAATAATTTCGATTACTTTGGATTCTTCCATAATCAATTACCTCCCGAACGATAGAATTATTTTTTTACACCCATTCAATCAAAGTATAATACACTTCTATTAATGTATGTATTATACTTTTTTTATAATATACTCCAAAACAAAGATTTTGTCAGCATTAATTTCATAAAATTGATAGAATTTCAAAAATTTATCTTATTTTTTCCCCTATCTTTGTTACAATATCCGCTTCTGCAAATAACATGCATTGTTTTATAGCATTTTTAATTGCTTTTGCATTAGAACTGCCATGTGCTTTTACTACAAGAGATTGTAAACCCAAAAAAGGTGCGCCACCTATTTCATCCGCATCTAATTTCTTTTTGAGATTTCTAAATGGTTTTTTTAATACTGCTGCTGCAAATTTATAATATCCTACTGTAATTTCTTGTTTTATCATACCCAAAAGAGCCATACTTAAACCTTCCGATAGTTTTAAAATGGTATTACCCACAAAACCATCACACACCACAATATCCGCCTCTCCAAAAGGAATTTCTCTTGGCTCTATATTTCCTATAAAATTTAGGTCTGCTTGTTCTAATAATTCATAGGCTTCTTTTGTTAGTGCATTTCCCTTTTCTTTTTCTGCACCAATATTTACAAGTGCAATTTTTGGACTTTTAATAGCAAACATATTTTCTACATAAACAGCAGACATTTTTGCAAACTGCTCCAAATATTTTGCTTTACAATCCACATTTGCACCACTATCTACCAAAAAAGTAAAGCCTTTTTTGGTGGGTAAACAAGTTCCCAATACAGGACGTTCTACTCCTTTGATGCGCCCTACAAGAAACAAAGCCCCTGTTAATAAAGCTCCTGTACTACCTGCGGAAACAAAAGCATTTGCTTTTTTTTGTTTTACTAAATTTAATCCTACCACCATAGAAGAATCTTTTTTTCTTCGGATAGCATTGGTAGGAGATTCCTCTGTAGAAATCACTTCTGTTGCTGGTACAATTTCAATTTTTTCTTCTGGATAATGATATTTTTTTAATTCTGTTTCAATGACCTGTTGCTGTCCTACTAGCAAAATATGCGCATTTTGTTCTTTTATACTTTCTACTGCGCCTTTAATAATTTCCACTGGTGCATTATCGCCACCCATAGCATCTACTGCAATTTTTATCAAAAAAATACACCTCTTTTTATCCATTTTATTTTTATACAATAGAAAAGACAGCAGAATCGCTGTCTTTTCTATTTATCAGTCTACATTGATAACAACTTTTTTATTATAAGAACCACAAGCCTTGCAAGCACGGTGAGGCATCATCAATTCACCACATTTACTACATTTTACTAAACTTGGTGTTGCAATTTTCCATGATTGGGCTTTTCTTTTATCTCTTTTAGATTTAGACACACGTCCTTTTGGTACAGCCATTTCTTTTACACCTCCTCATCAACATTAAAAAGTGTGCGCAAACTTTCTAGTCTAGGGTCAAATTCTGTATGGTCACAGTCACAATTCCCTTCATTCAAATTTTTACCACATTTTGGACATAAACCTTTACAGTCCTCTTTACACACAACTTTCATAGGCAAATTTTCCAATATACTTCGTTGTATGATGTCGGTGAAATCAATTTGCTCATCAGAAAAAGTTTCCGCTTCTTTATCATTTTCTACCTTGCCTGCTTGATAAAACATTTCATTTATCTGGAATTGAATCGGTTCTTTTACGGTTGTCAAGCAACGGCTGCACAAAAACTCTGCCTCAGTTGCGCCTTCTGCTTCAAACAATATTCCTTTTTTGGTATTCGTCAAAAGACCTTTTATCGTAACAGGCTCTGAAAAACACACAACATCGGGATAAGCCATTTCTATCTTTTCAGAAAAAGAAACCTCCATGCTTTCACTTGGATTTCTTAAAATCTGAGAAATAGTCAATCTCATTTTTATCACCCCATCGTCGTATCTAAAGTATTATACAAAAAGGCATATTATTTGTCAAGCAAGTCTTTTGTATCTCTTGCAATCATAAGCTCCTCATTGGTTGGAATAACAAGCACCCTGATACGAGAATCTGGTGCAGAAATTTCAATTGCTTTTCCTCTCAAGCTGTTGTTGTAAGAATCAATATGAACGCCTAAGAAAGATAAATAGTCACAAATCAAACGTCTAATAGAACCAGAGTTTTCTCCTAAACCTGCGGTAAATACGATTGCATCAACACCATTCATTGCTGCTGCATATTCGCCAATATATTTTGCTACACGATAAGCAAAAATATCCAAAGCAGCTTCTGCTCTTACATTTCCTTCATCTCTTGCACCTTCAATATCTCTAAAGTCACTGGAAACACCAGAAATACCAAGAACACCAGATTTTTTATTTAAAATATTATCCATTTCCGCAGGTGTCAAGCCTTCTTTTTCCATCAAAAATGTAATAACCGCTGCGTCAACGTCACCGGCACGGGTACCCATTACAAGCCCCTCCAAAGGAGTGAAGCCCATAGAAGTATCAATAGATTTTCCATTTCTTACTGCACAAATACTGCCTCCATTTCCTAAATGGCAGGTAATAATTTTGGATTCTTGGATAGGGCGGTTAATCATTTTTGCAGCTTCCTGCGCTACAAATTTATGGCTTGTACCATGGAATCCATATCTTCTAATTTTATATTTTTCATAATATTCATATGGCAAAGCATAAAGGAATGCTCTTTCAGGCATTGTTTGATGGAAAGCAGTATCAAACACAGCTACTTGAGGCACACCTGGCATAATTTTTTCGCAAGCATCAATACCAATTAAATTTGCTGGATTGTGTAATGGTGCCAATTCACAACATTTTTGAATTGCTTCTTTTACTTCTGGTGTAATCACAACAGAATTTGCAAAATATTCTCCACCATGCACCACTCTATGACCTACTGCATTAATTTCCTTTGCACTAGAAACAACACCATGGTTACTATCTAAAAGGGCATCAATTACCATTTTTACTGCTACAGTGTGGTCTTCCATATAGTCATTAAAAACAACATCACTTTTTCCTGTAGGCTGATGTTTTAGTTTAGAGCCTTCAATACCAATTCTTTCGCAAAGACCTTTTGCCAAAACAGCTTCTGTATCACTATCAATCAACTGATATTTCAAAGAGGAACTACCACAATTTAACACAAGAATTTTCATTTTTTTCTCTCCTTATCTTTTTCAAAGCTTAAGACCTTGGGGCTTTGCCCCAAACCCCACCAACTTTCTTGAAAGAAAGTTGGACAAAGAACTTTACTGCAAAAACTTCGTTTTTGCTGTTTCCTTTAGGATTTCTAAAGTTTTTTTGCTTTTCCGATTGCTTATAATTTGTGTGCCACTAAAAGCCTCGTTCTAATTCCCTCAAACAAAGTTAAAGTTCTTTCGCTTCCTTTCTTTCAAGAAAGGAAGGAAGTTATTTTTGCATTTGTGCTTGAATTGCTGTAATAGCAATTACACCTACAATATCTTCTGCGGAACAGCCTCTGGAAAGGTCATTTACTGGTTTTGCAATTCCCTGTAAAATAGGGCCATATGCTTCTGCACCTGCTAATCTTTGCACCAATTTATAACCAATATTTCCAGCGTCCAAGTCAGGGAATACTAATACATTTGCTTTTCCTGCAACAGAGCTATCTGGTGCTTTTTGAGAACCAATTTCTGGCACAATCGCAGCATCTAATTGCAATTCACCATCTACTTTCAAAGCAGGATATTTTTCTTTTGCAATTCGAACGGCTTCTACAACCTTGTCCACATCAGCATGTTTTGCACTTCCTTTGGAAGAATGAGAAAGCATTGCAATTTTAGCTTCTGCATCTACAAAAGTTTCAAAAGATTTTGCAGAACTTGCTGCAATTCCTGCCAATTCAGCAGAAGTTGGATTTTGATTTAATCCACAGTCTGCAAACAAAAATACGCCATCTGCGCCATAAGTTTTGTCTGGGCATACCATCATAAAGAAAGCAGAAACAAGGTCTGCATTTGGGTCTGTTTTTAAGATTTGTAAAGCTGGTCTTAATACATTTGCAGTTGCATGAATGGCACCAGATACCATACCATCTGCAACACCCAATTTTACAAGCATAACACCGAAAAATAATGGGTCTTCCAACATTCTTTTAGCATCGTCTGCTGTAATGCCCTTACTTTTTCTAATTTCTACCAAAGTATTCACGACTTCATCCATTCTGTCATAATTATCTGGGTCAATAAAAGTTGCTTTTGATAAATCACAATCTGGAGCTACTGCTGCTATTTTTTCTTTGTTTCCTACTAAAATAATATCAGCTAATCCTTCTTTGAGAGCTGCATCTGCTGCTTTTAGGTTTCTAATTTCATATGATTCTGGTAATACAATCGCTCTTTTGTCTTTTTTTGCTCTTTCTTTGATTTTTGTTATAAAATCCATAACTAAAACCTCCTGCTCTATAAAAAAATAGTCATTTTGTTACCCAACAAAGCAAACCTCTACCATTATATTATAGTCTTTTACATTTTATTGGGTAAATATTTAGTAACAAATTGGTAATTTGCACCTTTTATCTTATTATAAACAATCTAGTCATTGTATACAATAGTTATTTCAAAAAAAATAATTTTTTCTGTAAAACCTTGAAACTTCGCTTTCCATTTCATTCCGGTCGGTGTAGAACAAAGGGAAAGTTTTTTTCCGGTGGTGCTCCGTTGTTGTTCAACCACAACCAGCGTTCCATGTCAACACACAGTCGTCAAAGTTCTTTGCTTTCTTGCTAACAGAACAGATTCTAATTTTTTTTCCAATTGCTTACAGTGTACATTTCACCTGAAACTTTGTTCATTTTCCGTCGAACAAAGTCAAAGTTCTTTGCTAAGCTTTCTTTCAAGAAAGCGTCAAGAAAGCGTCAAGAAAGCGTGGTTAAGGGAGTAAGGGAAATTCCATTAAAAAAGTGGTTCCGCCATGCTGCCGGCTTTCAATCTCTATTTTTCCGCCCAATGCCGCTACACCAGCATTGACAACATCTAAACCTACTCCCCTGCCAGAAAACAAACTTACCATGCTTTTTGTCGTAAAGCCCGGTTTTAATAAAAAGTGATAAATTTCTTGGTTTGTATAACATTCTTTATCTTTTTTTAAAACACCTTTTTTTTCTGCAATCTGTAATATTTTTTCTCTGTCCAATCCTCTACCATCATCATAAAATGCCACAATCACTTTTTGCGCAACTCTTTTAATTTCAATACGGATTCTGCCTATATCGCTTTTTCCTAATTGTTCTCTTTCCTGTTGGCTTTCAATGCCATGATCCATACTATTTTTTACCATTTGCATGACAGCCATAGAAATTTTATCATAAATATCTTTTGGCACTTCTGTTTCTTTTCCTATCATTTGTATTTGTACTTTTTTATGCAGCTCTCTGCCCATCACAGTTACCATTCTTTCTGCTTTTTGCAAAAGACCATCAAAATTTTGAAAAGGAATAATTTTTCTTCCTTTTCTTGTATACTGCATGTTTTCTGCATTTGGGTCCATTTCTTCTCCATCAATATGCTGCAAAAAATTTTTAATTCTTTTGACAATTGCCCAGCCAAAATCTGTAACATCTTCCCCCGTTTCCATGCGTTTTAATTCTCTTTTTACACAACTAGAAACCGTTTTTGTCAAACGTAATATTGTTTCTAAGTCTTTTTGATTTATGGTATCTTCTTCCTGTAAATAAGAAAATAAATCTTCTGCACCATGAATCATTTCTGCTATGGTTTGATGTCCCATCATAAATGCGGAACCCTTGAAGCTATGCAACACGCGAAATATTTGATTGCTTTCTTCTTTGGTAATTACAATTTCTTTTGGGTCTGAATATTTGCCGTCTAAAAAAGCATCTATTTTATCTATACTTTTCCAGGCTTCTTCCAGAAAAATATCTTGTAAAAAATCAAAGTTTACATTTTTGGTATCCAAATTATTCATCCTCTTGACTAAAATCCTTTATAAAAATAAAATAATTATGTTATCTATTAGTATATATCGAAATGACAAACAATACCATAGTAAAATTTAATAAATTGTAATAAATTTGTTATATTTTTACTGTCTAAAAGCAATGATAGCATTTTAAAAACAAGGTATTTGTCATAAAATCATAAACAATATACTTTTTATAGAAATTTTACAGATAAAAAACACTTTTGTAAATATTTTTATATTTTTATTTTTTTTGTTCACAATTTTTTAAATATCTCAGAAAGGAGAAGGCTTTTTATGCCTATCATTTATCTATGAAATTACTTGGTATTATTGCAGAATATAATCCTTTTCACAATGGGCATTTTTATCAGCTACAAAAAGCAAAACAAATGACAAAGGCAGATGCTGTGGTGGTTATAATGAGCGGAAATTTTGTGCAAAGAGGAGAGCCAGCCATTTTGGACAAATGGACAAGAACACATATGGCATTATGCAGCGGTGCAGATATTGTGATAGAGTTACCTGTTCTTTATGCCACAGCCAGTGCAGAATATTTTGCCTATGGAGCTGTCAAACTGCTTGATGAAATCGGAATTACTGATATTTGTTTTGGTTCAGAATTAGGAGAAATCAAACCCTTGCAGCAAATTGCACAATTACTTTTAGAAGAACCAGAATCATTTCGCAAACTTTTAAAGCAAGCCCTTGAAAGTGGTATTTCTTATGCTTCTGCTCGTTCGTTTGCACTTGCGCAATTTTATCCTGCTGCAAAAGATATTCTTTTTCAATCTAATAACATTCTTGCAGTAGAGTATTTAAAATCATTATTAAAATTAAATAGTGCAATACGTCCTCACACCATAGCAAGGAAAGGCTCTGCCTATCATGATATAACACTACAGCCAATGGCTTCTGCTACTGCTTTAAGAAATGCAATTTCACAAAATCATGTTAAAGAAATCAAGGAACAAATTCCTCCACAATGTTATGCCATTTTGCAACAAAATATTGCACAGGGAAAAGCTCCTATTTTTTTAGAGCATTTTACAGAGGCTTTCCATTATTGTATTCGCACCCATTCTCCAGAAAGTATAAAAAACATTTTTGAAGTCAAAGAAGGATTAGAAAATCGCATTTATAAAGCATTTGATACAAACTATGACATCAATTCTATTATTTCTTTTATCAAAAGCAAACGATATACTCAGACACATATTCAAAGAATGTTGTTACACATTTTGCTACAAATACAAACACAAGATATTCATTTATTTTGTCAAAGTCCTTCTCCTTATGTTCGTATATTAGGATTTCGTCGAGAAAAACAGCACCTATTATCCATCTTTAAAAACCGATTACCTTTGCTTACGAATGTCAAACAATACCAAACTATTTTGGATAAAAATGGACAAGCTTTATTTGCTTTGGAAACAAAATCTACTGACATATATTTTATGGCATCCCCCAATAAAATATACCATCGTTTGCATCAAGATTTTTTGCAACCTATGGTCATGATTTCCCCTGATAAAACATAAACATAAAAAAGACTTCCTTTCTTGAAAGAAAGGAAGCGAAAGAACTTTAACTTTGTTTAACGGAATTAGAACGAGGCTTTTAATTGAACACAAATTGTAAGCAATCAGAAAAACAAAAAAAAGAAAGAAAGGAAGCGAAAGAACTTTAACTTTGTTTAACGGAATTAGAACGAGGCTTTTAATTGAACACAAATTGTAAGCAATCAGAAAAACAAAAAACTTTAGAAATCCTAAAGAAAACAGCAAAAACGAAGTTTTTGCAATAAAGTTCTTTGTCCAACTTTCTTTCAAGAAAGTTGGTGTGGTTTGGAGCAAAGCTCCAAGGTCTTAAGCTTTCAAACGGAAAAACAAAAAAAACAAAAGGGGAGATTTTATGAAAGCACGTAATCTGTTTTTAACAAGTAGCACACTTTTTTTGTTATATTGTTTATTGCGTTTTCCACAAGAATTATTGCAAAAAGCCATAGAAAGTGTAAACTTATGGTTTCAACTTGTGCTGCCTTCCTTATTTCCCTTTTTAACAGCAACAGGAATTTTAATCCGTTTAGGTGTTGCCCATAAATTTGGACAGTTATTTCAACCTTTTATGCAGCCTGTTTTTCATCTTTCCGGCATTTGTGCTTTTCCTTTGATATTGGGCATGATTTCTGGTTATCCTTCTGGTGCCAAAATAACAGTTACACTTTGTCAAAAAAAAGCACTTTCTCCGAAAGAAGCGCAGCGGATTCTTGCTTTTTGTAATAATCCTGGTCCGCTTTTTGTTGTAGGAACTGCAGGAACTGCTTTTTTAAAAAATCCTGCTCTTGGTTATTTTATGCTTTTTTGTATTTTTGCTGGCGCGATTGCAACAGGATTATTTTTTGGTTTTTTTTATAAAAAAACAAATATTGCTGCAAATTCTGCCTCTTATGCCATTTCTGTTACAGAACCAACCGGAAAAATATTAAGTGATTCTGTAGCAGATGCCATGGAAACCGTCACACAAATTGGTGGTTTTATTATCTTGTTTGGTGTTATCATAGAAGCCTTACAGCAGACAGGTATTATGCTATTATTAACACAATTTTTTTGCGGTATTTTACCACTTTCTTCTGCTGCAGTTGCCGGAATCCTAGGTGGCATTTTAGAAATGACAAATGGTGCTTCTCTTTTGAGTCAAGCTCCAGAGCCAACACAAATACAACTGGTTTGTATCACAGCGATTTTATCTTTTGGTGGGCTTTCCATTTTAGCACAAACTTTAGGGATTTTATCTCCCTTGTCTATTTCTAGCATAAAATATATTTTTTCAAAAGGTATCAACAGCATTTTTTCCGCTTTGGTATGCTTTTTTTGCTACCCCATTTTTCAAGAAAAATTAATAAAAGCAGTTTCTGTAAGTTCTTTTCCTACAAAAACTGCTTCTTATCCTTATTTTTCTTTTTCTTTTTTCTTTTTATTGTTTTCATTATTTTTACTTTCATGTCATCATCAAAAATAGTTATCTGCCCAAACGCAACTCTTGTATATTTTCAGACAAAACAGACAAAGTATCTCCAAAATACTGGTCTGTTTTCATACTTTCTTCATAGACTACATTTTTGAGTTCACGCAGTCTTTCCTGTGCCATACCAAGCACTTCTTCTGCATATTCCATAGCACTTAAACGCAATTCTTTTGATGTTTTTTTTGCATGGTCTAAAATTTCAGCTGCTTGTTCATATGCCAATTTTGTTACTTCATTTTCATCCACCATACGTTTTACACGTTCTTCGGCATTTTTGACAATTTCATCTGCTTCTTTTTGGGCATCAATCAATATTTTATTCCGTTCTTCAATAACCCATTTTGACTGTTTCAATTCATTAGGAAGTTTCATACGAATTTCTGTAATAATCTCATACAGTTCTTCTTTGTCAACAGATACTCTATTACTAAAGGGCACTGCACGGCTATTATCTAATGTTTCTTCCAATTCATTTAGCAAATCAAAAACTGTTTCCATATTGCATTCCCTCACTTCTTATATTTTTCTGCTATAAACTCCCTAATTTCGCATGGCACCATAAAATCAATGTTACCTCCAAAAACAGCAACTTCCTTTACATTGGTGGAACTTAATGCTAAATGTTCTTCATCTGCCGCTAAAAAAATGGTTTCAATTTCTCCATATAATTTTCGATTGATTAAATGCATTTGAAATTCTGCTGCAAAATCAATATTATTACGCAAGCCACGAATTGCCACCGTTGCGCCAATTTTTTTTGCAAAATCTACAAAAAGCCCTTGAAAAGATGCAATTTCTACATTTTCAATATCTTTTGTCACTAGTTCTAAATGTTTTTTTCTTTCTTCCACAGTAAACAAAGCCTTTTTATTAGGATTTTCTAAGATTGCCACAACTAAATGGTCTGTAATTTCTGCTGCCCTTTTAATAATGTCAAGGTGTCCCAAGGTAACAGGGTCAAAACTCCCTGCATAAATTGCTTTTATCATATTCTTCCTCCAGCATCAAAAATGTCATGACGGTTGTTTTACTCTTTTTTTCTTTTACCATATTTAAACCAGAAATAAAAGGCATTTCCATTTCTGCGCTTCTTTCCCATATAAGATACCCTTGTTTTTCCAGCAATCCATATTCTACAATTTTATGGCAAACAGGGATTGCTAAATCAGATTGATAAGGGGGGTCTAAAAATATTATATCAAATTTTTGTTGTTTTAAAAACAAAAGTGCATCTAGTACATCTTTTTGTAATATAACAGCATTTTGTAATTTTGTATGCTTTAAATTTTCATCAATCATATGACAGGCTTCTTTTGAATTTTCCACAAACACGCAATTTTTTGCGCCTCTGCTAAGTGCCTCAATGCCTATGGCACCACTTCCAGCAAATAAATCTAAAAAGCGACATTGTGGTAAATCAAAAGAAATTACATTAAACAATGTTTCTTTCATACGGTCTGTTGTTGGTCTTGTTTGGAGTCCTTCTACTGTTTTTAATTTATGTCCTTTTGCTTTTCCTGCGATAACACGCATAACTTTTACACCTCAAACTACAAATTTCCTTTCTTACGGTTACTATCTTTAAGAGTATAGCAAATAATATCTAAAAAAACAATAAAAAATCTTTTACAAAAAAATGAAGGCTTTCTATTTAACTCCCATATACAACAACAAAATACTAGTTGTTTCTTTTTTCCTTTGATTGTTACAGAACAGATTTTATTAACTATTAGCGTTCTGTTCTCGTTCAACTACAACAACTATTCCACTTCCCTGCACGGCAGCAAAACGAAGTTTTGCACAAAAGTTCTTTGCTACCTTTCTTTCAAGAAAGGTAGTTAAATGGATAATTGTTCTGATTGCCATAAGGCAGTTACTTGTTGTTTTAGTTGCTCATGTTCTGGCAATTCTAAATGGCTATCTTTTTGTAATAATTCTTGTGCTGCTTTTTGTGCTTCTTTTAAAATCGCCATATCCTTATATAAATTTCCAATTTTTAATTCTGGTAATCCATGTTGTTTTGTTCCAAAAAATTCTCCTGGTCCCCTTAATTTTAAATCCATTTCCGAAATAACAAAACCATCAGAAGATTTTGTCATGACATTCATTCTTTGCTTTGCAACTTTACTTTTTCCTTCATTGATTAAAATACAATAAGATTTTTCGCTGCCACGTCCTACTCGTCCCCGTAACTGGTGTAGCTGTGCCAGTCCAAAGCGCTCTGCATTTTCAATTAGCATAATTACAGCATTTGGCACATTGATACCTACTTCAATGACTGTTGTCGAAACTAAAATATCAATATTCCCTTTTGCAAATTCTTCCATAACTTGTTGTTTTTCTTTTGCTTTCATTTTTCCATGTACGCAACTGATACGATATTCTGCTGCTTTTTGCTGTAATGCTTCTGTATAAGAAAGAACCGCTTGCATTTCCATTTTTTCATTTTCTTCTATCATAGGACAAATAATATAGGACTGTAAACCCATATCTGCATATTTTTTTATAAAATTATAAATTCTTTCCCGATAAGAAGGAGTAACTGCTAAAGTATCAATTTTTTTTCTTCCAGGTGGCAATTCATCAATCATAGAAATATCTAAATCGCCATATAAAATTAAAGCTAATGTTCTGGGAATGGGTGTTGCTGTCATCACAAGAACATGTGGATTATTTCCCTTTTCTGATAAAGCTCCTCTTTGCCTAACGCCAAAACGATGTTGTTCATCCGTAATAACAAGTCCTAGTTTATAAAACACTACATTTTTTTGAATAACTGCATGAGTACCTAATATCATTTTTGCTTTTCCCTCTGCAATTTCTTCTAAGATAATCCTTTTTTGTTTTGCTGTAAGAGAGCCAGATAAAAGTACTGTTTTGATTCCCAAAGGTTCAAACATTTCGCAAAAAGATTGATAATGTTGTTCTGCCAACACTTCTGTTGGTACCATAAGTGCTGCTTGGTATCCATTTTGTATTGTCCAGTAAGCAATCGCCATAGCAACGGCTGTTTTGCCACTACCAACATCTCCCTGCACCAAACGATTCATTACTTTTCCCTTTATCATATCCTCTTTGATTTCTAGCAGTACATTTTTTTGTGCATTTGTCATGGTAAAAGGCAGCTTGTTCTGAAACTCTACTATCTTATTTTGCTTTTTCATAATAATTCCTTTTTTTCCTTCTTGTAAAGTTTGTTTCATCAAAAGCAAGCCTAATTGTAATAAAAAAAATTCTTCAAATACAAGCCTTCTCCTTGCTTGAAAAAATCTTTCCTGTGTTTCCGGAAAATGAATATTTTCCATTGCAAAATTACGCTCACATAAAAAATATTGCTTTCTTACCCAAAAAGGCAGGTCTTCTTTTAGCTGTCCTTTGGTTTGATTTAAAACCTCACCTATTAATTTGCGCCATATTTTTTGAGATAAACCATGAACAGAAGGATAAATGGGTACAATTTGATTCAGTGCAGTTTCTGCTTTTTCATATTCTGGGGAAGATATTTCTAATTTGCCATATTTTTTTTGCAGTTTTCCAGTAAATAAATAGGTAGTTCGTTCTTCAAATGCCTTTTTCATATACATTTGATTATACCAAACAGCAAAAATACTTCCTGTTTCATCATATAGTTTAACACGAGTAAATACTATATTTTTAATGCGTATATTTTCTCCCTGTCCTCTTACTTTTGCAAGAAAAGTATTTTCTTCATTTAAAACTAAATCTTTTATTTTACAGAGATTGCTTCTATCATCATATTCTCTTGGAAAATGGGTCAATACATCTTCTGCTGTTATAATTCCAAGCGAATTTAATTTTTTTGCTCTTTGCTCTCCTATATTAGGAAGTTCTGTAATACTACAATGCAAATTCATATTTTTGCCACCTTTATTTATAAAAAAAGAATTGCTTCCAACTATTTTTTTGAAAAAAGCTTCAGCTTGTCAAAAAAACAGTCTATTATAAACTTAACAAAAGTCAGAAGTTCTTTGGGGAAACTTTTTTCACTTGTGAAAAGTTTCCCCAAACCCCTTCAAAAACACGCTCCCAAGCGTAGAAAACCTTGGGAACTTTGTTCCCAAACCCTTACAAGCTTTTTGAAAAAAGCTTGACCAAAAACTTTTTCTTTCGCACTCGGAACAGATTCTATTTTTGACCTCTGGTGCTCCGTTGTCGTTCATCTACAACAACCATTCAAACTCAACATACAGCAGCAAAACGAAGTTTTGCACAAAGTTCTTTGTCTTACTTTCTTTCAAGAAAGTAAGGGGAAAAATATTTTTATTAAATTTGATGAAAGTCAGAAGTTCTTTGGGGAAACTTTTTTCACTTGTGAAAAGTTTCCCCCAAACCCTTACAAGCTTTTTGAAAAAAGCTTGACCAAAAACTTTTTCTTTTGCACACGGAACAGATTCTATTTTTGACCTCTGGTGCTCCGTTGTCGTTCATCTACAACAACCATTCAAACTCAACATACAGCAGCAAAACGAAGTTTTGCACAAAGTTCTTTGTCTTACTTTCTTTCAAGAAAGTAAGGGCGTTATAAAAAAACGTGGTCGTTCTTTCATAACGCTCTTTTATCACTCCACAGAAATAATATAATAATATAAAGGTTGTCCACCTCTGTGTAGTTCCACATCACAAGAAGAAAATTTATCTTCTGCATATTGTTTTATTTCTTCTGCCTCTTGTAATGTCACATCTGCACCATAATAAATACTAATCATTTCCGCATCTTCTGTTACTACTTTATGAAGCAAATCTTTTGCTCCTTTTTCTGCACTTTCTGAGATAACCGTAATATTATCCTCTTGCATACCAATAATATCTCCCTGCTTAATGCTTTTACCATCAAACGTTGTTTCTCTTACTGCATAGGTAACACTTGCCGATGCTACATTTTTGATACTTTCCAACATATCCTGCTGAATTCCTTCCGAATCTTCCGCCATAATGTTAAGCATTGCACTAATACCTTGTGGTATTGTTTTAGAAGGAATTACAATCACATTTTTTTGCTTTGTCAACTTAGATGCTTGTTCCCCTGCTAAGATAATATTTTTATTATTGGGTAACACAAAAACCGTTTTTGCATTTACTTTTTCAATAGCATTTAAAATATCTTCTGTGCTAGGATTCATAGTTTGTCCGCCTTGTATAATTTCATCAACGCCTAAATTTTGGAAAATCTCTGTTAAGCCATCTCCTGGGGAAACAGCTACATAACCAATTTCTTTTTGTTTTCCAACTGGCTTTGTATCAGAAAAATCAATACGGTTTGTATGTTGTTGCCTCATATTATCAATTTTTAAACCACTTAACTCTCCAATTGTCAACGCTTTTTCCAAAGCCAAACCAGGGTGGTCTGTATGCACATGAATTTTTATCAATTCTTCATCATTGACACAAACAATAGAATCACCTATTGTTGCAAGATAAGTTTTTAAATTTTGTACAATTTTCTCCGACGCATTTTTTACTAAGATAAAAAACTCTGTGCAATAACCAAAGGTAATACTCGTATTTTCAACAGATGCCAATGCAGCAAAATTATCTTGCTTGATTGGTTCTGCTATTTTAATCACTTCTATACTATTTCTGCTTTCAAAGGCACCTTCCAGTAAACAAAGTAATCCTTTGCCGCCTGCATCTACTACACCTGCTTGTTTTAATACTGGTAACATTTCTGTAGTTTGTAAAAGCATAGCATTTCCATCTTCAATAATCTTTTGCAAAAATAAATCAATATCTTCTGTATTTTCTGCTATTTTAGAAGCACTGTCTGCGCAAGCCTTTGCTACCGTCAATATGGTACCCCCTTTGGGTTTCATAACTGCCTTATATGCTGTTTTTACTGCCTGTTGCAACGCCTGCGCCAATGCTTTGGTATCTGCTTCCTCCAAGCCTTCTAACCCTTTTGCAAAACCTCTAAAAATTTGTGAGGTAATCACACCAGAGTTTCCTCTTGCGCCCCGTAAAGCACCATTCGAAATTGCTTTTGCAACATGACTAATCGAAAGAGAATTTTCTTTTTCTGCCTCTTTTGCTGCTGCCAATGCGGTTAATGACATATTGGTTCCCGTGTCACCATCTGGCACCGGAAAGACATTCAGCGCATCTACAGTTTGTTTTTTTTCATTTAGACGGTTCGCTCCTGCAATCATCATTTTTTTGAGCATCAAACCATTTAATTTTGTGAGTGCCACTGTATTTTTCCTCCTCCATTTCAGTTATCCACACGAACGCCATCTACAAAAACATTGATATTTTCAACTTGTAAGCCAGCATATTCTTCTACCTTATATTTTACAGTGCTAATAATATTATTGGCAATGACAGAAATATTGGTTCCATATTCCACAATAATGTGAAACTCTAAATTAATTTTATTTTCATTGATGGTCATTTTAATTCCTTTTGTCAAGCTTTCCAGTTTTAAAAGCTGCACTAAACCATCTTTTACATTTTTTGCTGCCATACCTACAATACCATAGCAGTCTAAAGCTGCATATCCTGCAATTCTTGCAATTACTTCATAATCTATTGTAATAATACCATATTCATTTTCTAATTTTGCAGTCATAGGATTTCAACCTCCCAATCGTCCTATCGTATAATTTTATGACATGATTCTATTTTAGTATACCATCAAATATAGCTTTTTTGAATGGAAAATAAAAAAAATTTTTTTAACCATATCATATTTTTTCCTTATTGACAAGCTAAAAAAATCAAAATCTTAGGGACAATGTTCCTAAAACTCTACCCACTTTTTTAAAAAAAAGTAGAACAAAAAACTTTACCCTTTGCAAACGAAACAAAAATGTTTTTTTGATTGCCTACAATTTATGTTTATTTACAGCCTTATTCTTTTTCCGTCAAACATCGTCAAAGTTCTTTGCTACACTTTCTTTTAAAAAAGCATTTTAAGAAAGTGTTAAATTTTTTTTAAAATCAACCATTATGTTGTTGCAAAAAACATTGTTTTCTGATAAAATACTTTTGTTGTGTCACATAAGTAATTAAGGAGGTGCGTACAATGGCAAAATGTGAGATTTGTGAAAAAGGTCAAATGAAAGGTCATAGAATCAGTATTAACCGTAGCCAGGTTAGTAGACGAGCAAACAGAAAATGGAAACCTAATGTAAAAAAGGTTAAAATTGTTGATAACGGAACTGTAAAATCAATTTATATCTGCACAAGATGTTTGCGTTCTAATAAAGTAACACGTGCAATCTAAGCATAATACCCACTATTTTAAAGTGGGTATTATTTTTTTAACAATTAGAAAATAGTAAAAAACCACCTACTGCTACTAAAATCACTGCCAAAAGAAAGCCCCACCAAGGGATAATCAGCACAATTAACATACCACAACCACCAGAAAATAATGCTAGACCAAGTAAACGCTTTTGAGGTACACCACCAAATCGTTTTCCCATAAACCGCACACCTTATCTTTTTGTTTTTATTAATGTATGCTATCGCTTCTTTTCCTATGCCTTTGCTTAATCTTTTGCTTGTATCACAAATAAATAACCTGTTTTAATAGAAATTTTACATTCTTCTTGTAACATTACATTACTTACTGCAACAATATCATCATCTATTGTTAAAGTATGGTCTGTCAAAGGATAAGCAAATCCTTCCAAAGTAATACCTGTTACTTCCATAGATAAAGGAATAGTAGAAACTAAATCCCCTTTTTTTCCCTTTAATGTAATATAACTATCCATCAATTCCACACAATTTTTTTCATTAACAAGTCTACCTCTTACGCCCCTTTTTAAAAGCCTCAACAATAAATGTGCATTTGCTAATGTGTGGTCAAAACGACTACCTATGCCACCAAAAATTACGATATCATCTGCACCTAATTCTAACGCAAAATCTAGCCCCAATTCCATATCTGTTTCATCTTTTTGTGCTGGAAATGTTTTTATCTTTACGCCCAAGTTTTTATAATAATTAAAATCCTCTTTTTTACAGGAGTCAAAATCTCCTAAAATATAATCCGGCGTTATTTCTAATGCTCTTGTATGCTTCATTCCACCATCGCAGCATACAATCACATCTGCATTTTGAAGATATTTTTTACAAAAATCATATTGTTCTATTTCCGCACTCGCAAATAATACCACTTTCATGCTTTATTTCTCCTGTAATATGTTTAAAAATTCTCTTGTACTTTTTTCCACATCTTCCGCACCAAATACGGCAGAGCCTGCTACAACTACATTTACACCCATATCTAAAATTTCTTTGACATTTTCCTTTGTAACACCACCATCTATTTCAATATCAAAAGAAAGGTTTTTTTGTTCTCTTATTTTCATTAATTCTGTTACTTTTTCCATTTTGTCTGCCATAAATTTTTGTCCGCCAAATCCTGGCTCTACTGTCATCACAAGTACCATATCAACTTGTTCTAAATAAGGCACTATTTCCGATACAGGTGTATTCGGTTTTATAGTAATCCCTGCTTTTAGACCAAAACTTTTTATCTTTGCAAGAACATCTCCTGGACATTTTGTTGCTTCCACATGAAAATTAAGGATATCTGCACCAGCTTTATAAAATGCTTCTACATATCGTTCTGGCTCCACAATCATCAAATGTACATCAAACACTAATTTTGAACATTTTCTAATACTTTGTATTACCGGAATTCCAAAAGAAATGTTCGGCACAAAAAGTCCGTCCATTACATCTAAATGAATGTATTGCGCTCCTCCTTTTTCAATTTGCTCCAGTTGTTGTCCAAGTTTTGTAAAATCTGCTGCTAACAGGGAAGGTGAGAGTATATTTTTCATATTATTTTTTCCTTTCTTTTAATTCTTCATAAATGGTTACATATCTATGGTATCTTGTTTCACTAATACTTTTATTGACTTGCTGTTTGACAGCACAATCTGGTTCATGAGTATGGCTACAACCTGTATAATAACATTGATGCACATAGGGTTGAAATTCTTTAAAATAATATTGCAAGGTCTGTTCTGTAACATTTTCTAAATACAAAGAAGTGAAACCGGGAGAATCTACAATATAGCTTTTTTCTCCAATTTGTATTAACTCTGCATGGCGTGTGGTATGGCGACCTCTTTGTATTTTTTTACTAATTTCGCCCGTTTCCATTTCTGCATGAGGAAATGCTTTATTGATTAAGCTAGATTTTCCAACCCCAGAAGGGCCAGCAAAAACGGATATTTTATTTTGCAATACTTCTTTTAAATCCTCTATTCCGATTTCTTTTTCTGCGCTGACACACAACACAGGGTACCCAGCAGAGTGATATAAAGCTGCTATTTTTTCATATTGTTGTGTTTTATCTTTATCAATTTTATTGATACAAATTACAACATCAAGTTGTTGTTCTTCCACTAAAATTAAAAAGCGGTCTAATAAATCTAAATTCATATTAGGACTTTTTGCTGCAAATACAATCACTGCTTGGTCAACATTTGCCACTCTAGGACGAATTAGCAAAGTTTTTCTTTTTTCAATCACGTCCAAACTACCTTCTTTATCTTTTTCATCTAAAACCGATATTTCAACGCTATCGCCTACAGTAGGCTTAATACCATCTTTACGGAAAATTCCTCTTGCACGGCAAGCATAAATCCCTTGTTCTGTATTTACATAATAAAAACCGCCAATTCCTTTTATAATCGTACCTTTTAGCATAGTTCTCCTTTCTATTTTTCAAACCTTACCAACTTTTTTGAAAAAAAGTTGGACAAAAAACTTTAACTTTTGCATACGCAGCAGAGTGAAAAGTTTTTTTCGTTGGTGCTCCGTTGTCGTTCATCTATAACAACTATTCAACTTCAAAGCACAGCAGCAAAACAAAGTTTTACACAAAAGTTCTTTGTTTACTTTCTTTCAAGAATGTAAGTTCTTGGGGAAACTTTTTTCACTTGTGAAAAGTTTCCCCAAAGTCTACGCTTCGCTCCGGTCGGTGCAGGACGAATGTCCACTGGATATTCTGCATCCTTTCAAAAACACGCTTCCAAGTGTAAAAAAACTAAGACCTTGAGAGCTCTGGTCTCCATTTCATTCTGGTCGTTGCAGAACAAACGTCCACTGGACGTTTTGCAACTCAAACTCTCGCAAGCCCTTTAAAAAGGGCTTGACCCTAAACTTTGCCTTTTACAAACGAAACAAATCGAAAGTTTTGACCGATGGTGCTCCGTTGTCGTTCATCTATAACAACTGTTCAACTTCAAAACACAGCAGCAAAACAAAGTTTTGCACAAAAGTTCTTTGCTTACTTTCTTTCAAGAAAGTAAGTCAAGAAAGTAAGTTAAAAAGCATCACTCCACATTTGAACACCATCAATGTAGCAAATAATTTTTCCGTCCCCTGAACCCGAAATTGGTACAGAAAATGGTAATGATTTTTGCTCATCTAATACAACACTTTCTCCATTATCATCTGTTTTTATAATTTTAATATGCGCATTAGTAATACCTGCTGCTGGCGGATTTACTGTATATGTTTTTGTTTTGGTTCTGGCTGGTTTTGGTTCTGGCTCTTGTGTTTCACTGTTTTCGTTGTTTTCTGCATTTTCACCATTTTCATTGTTTTCTGCATCAGGTTCTGTTGGTGGTGTATCTTCTGGAGTATTTTGTGGTGTAGAAGGTGTTTCTGTTGGTTCTTCTTCTTTCTTTCCTAAACTAACAACAAGCCCTACTTCTGTTCCTTCTAATACTTCTTCGCCTCGTTCTTTGGTTTGGGTAATAACAACGCCTTCTTCCACTGTATTGCTTTCTGTTCTTGTAATATCTCCTACTTTTAATTTAGAAGATTTTAAAGCTTTTTCTGCTTGGGATTGTGTCAAACCTTCCACCTTTGGTACAATCGTTGTATTTTTTTCCTCGCCTCTGGAAATGACAATGTGTATTGTGGTTTCTGCTGTAATTTTTGTTCCCTCTGTAGGAATTTGTTCCATAACTGTTTCCATTTCTGCTTCTTCATCATACTCATAAGACAGTTCTGGTTCTTTTCCTATCAAATTTTTGATACTTGCGATTGCTACATCTTTTGTTTTTCCTAATAAATTTGGCATGGATTCTTCTGTTACTTCCGCATCTTTTGAGCCTAAACTGACAGTAACCCCTACTTCCATTCCTTTTTTAATTTCTGTATTTTCTGCTGTAGATTGTTCTATAATAATCCCTTCTGCATATTCTTCATCATAAATAGATTTTTCCTGTGATACACGATAGCCCTCTTTTTCAGCTAATTGTTGCGCTGTTTCTAATTCCATTCCCACAAAAGACTTTACTTTTATTTTGTCATTTTCTCCAAAAAGTCCCGCTTTTGTTCCAAATGTCTTTACACCAATCGCACTAATAATTGCAATAATGACTAATGCTGTTGTAACTGCCGCAACAATAACCTTTGTTTCTTTCCCTTTTTCATAACCGCCTTCATATTCCTCTTGTCTTGGATTTCTTCTGTTTTGCATATCCAATCTAGGTCGTCTACTTCTTCTAACGGGTTCTGCTTGTTCATATTCTCTTTCAAAATCATCATCTTTTGATATTCTAATATTTTTTTTCTCTTGTCTTGCCACAATTTCCTCCTCAGTAACCAATTCTTCTTGCTGTCTTATCTGTTCCATACGTCTTGCTTCTGCTTCTGCCTGTTTTCTGCTATTGTCCACAGAAGAAAGATATTGTATTTCTGGTGGTGGGGCAGATGGTCTTTGGGGTGTTTGCTGCGTTTCATTTCTTGCTTTTATCAAATCTGCTATCATTGCACCTATGGTCAAATATCTTTCATCTGCTCTTTTTCTAGTTGCTTTTCTAATAATCGCTTCTAAACTTGCAGAAACCTTTGGATTAAATTGTCTAATATCTGGTAATTCTTCATTTATCTGCTTCATTGCAACTGCAACAGAAGTATTTGCTTGAAAAGGCAGTTGTCCTGTTACCATTTCAAACATGGTAATCCCCAAAGAATAAATATCACTTTTTTCATCTACATAGCCACCTCTTGCTTGTTCTGGCGAAAAATAATGCACAGACCCCATCGCTGTATTATTTGTTGTCATAGTTGTACCATTTGCCGCTCTTGCAATTCCAAAGTCGGTAACCTTAACAACACCATCTGTACCCACTAATACATTTTGAGGTTTAATGTCCCTATGTATAATGTGATTTTTATGTGCCTGTTCAATGCCTGACGCTATTTGTATTGCAACATTAATCGTTGATTTTGTATCAAAAGGAGCTTTTTCTCGAATTGCCTGCTTTAAAGTATCACCATGCACATATTCCATAACAATAAAATAAATATTGCCTTCTTGCCCTACATCATAAACACGCACAATATTGGCATGGGAAAGTCTGCCAGCTGCCAATGCTTCCGAGCGAAAACGCATAATAAATTCTTCGTCACCAATAAATTCTTCCCTTAATATTTTTACGGTAACATATCTTTGAAGTGTTCTGTCTTTTGCTCGAAACACGATTGCCATACCACCAGAGCCTATTTGTTCAATTAATTCATATCTGTCTGATAATACAGTACCTATTTGTATCATGATTCTTCACCTCTTTATATTTCAATTAAGATTAATGAAATATTATCTAAACCGCCTTTATGATTCGCTAGAAGAACTAATTTTTTCACTTTTTCTTCTGTAGAACATTCTGTTGTTAAAATTTTTTCCATTTCTTTATTGGATACCATATTACTCAAACCGTCTGTGCAAAGAAGGATTTTATCTCCCTCTTTAATATCTGCTATAACAATATCTGGCTCTACATCTTCTCGTACACCAATCGCTCTTGTAATAATATTTTTTTTCGGGTGTACTTCTGCTTCCTCTTTGGTGATGCTTCCAATTTTTACTAACTCCATTACATAAGAATGGTCTGTCGTAATTTGACACAATTCATTATCCCGAAAACGATAGGCTCTACTATCACCCACATAAATAATAAATACTTTTTCTTTTTCGATGCAGGCAGCAACTAATGTTGTTCCCATATCTGTATATTCGATATTATTTTTTGCTTTTTGATATACAATTTGATTGCAAGCACGTGTTGCAAACATCATTCTATCTAAAATTTCTTCATTTTCTGTTTTTTCCATTGCTTCCACAAAAATAGAAATAGCAGTATTGCTTGCAACTTCCCCAGCATTACAGCCGCCCATGCCATCTGCCACTACATATAAGTTTTTTTGCTCATTGACATAAATTGCATCTTCATTATTTGTTCTTTTCATACCAATCACACTATTACCAATCGCCTTCATATGTAACACCTCCCAAAATTTTTTTCAGTTATCCATTTCTCTGCAATCTTCAAGAAAATGAATGATAACTCTTTCGAAGCTGGCCGCAAGCAGCATCAATATCACTACCTAATTTTCGCCTTACTGTTGTTTCAATCCCTTTTTTCTCCATAAGAGATGCAAACTTTTGTACTCTTTCCTCGCTACTTTTCCTATAATTTCTTTCTTTTACATCATTGACAGGTATCAAATTTACATGACAAAGCATATGGTGCAGTTTAGAAGCAAGTTCTTCTGCACAAGCATCACTATCATTAATATCTTGTATCAAAGCATATTCCAATGTCACACGCCTCTTTGTTTTATCACTATATTCTTTACACGCCTGTAATATTTCCTGCATTTTATATTTTTTTGCAATCGGCATAATTTTTTGTCGAATGGCATCATTTGGCGCATGGAGTGATACTGCCAATGTAATTTGCAAATCCTGTTCTAATAAATCATATATTTTTTCCACTAAACCACAAGTGGAAAGTGTAATATGTCTTTGTCCTAAGCAAAGCCCATTTTTATCATTTGCCAAACAAATAAACCGCAATACATTTTCATAATTATCTAATGGTTCTCCACTTCCCATCAGCACAACGCTAGAAATTCGCTCTCCGGTATCTTTTTGCATTTCATAAATTTGAGAAAGCATTTCTCCTGCGGTTAAATTTCTTTCCACACCATTTAAGGTAGAAGCACAAAAACTGCATCCCATACGACAACCTACCTGTGTGGAAATACAAGCGGTGTTTCCATAATGATAGCGCATAAAAACGCTTTCGATTATCAAACCATTTTCCACTTCAAATAAATATTTTGTTGTGCCATCTATTTGAGAAACTAATTTTTTTACTTGTTTTACGCAAGCAATTTTTCCATTTTGTTTTAATTTTTCCCTTAATCCTTTTGAAATATTTGTCATTTCGTCTATTTCTGTAATTTGTTTTTTATGCAGCCAGTCAAAAATCTGTTTTGCTCTAAATTTTGGCTCTCCCCATTGTTTTAATATTTCTTCCCATTCCTGTAATGTCATAGAAAGCATAATGTTACTCCTTTCGCCGAAAACGTGCTATAAAAAATCCATCTGTATGATGTATATGCGGATATAAAGTAATTATTTTTTGCTGTGTTTCCATCATGGTCGTTATTGGTAGTAAGGGTAATTCCAATTCAAAATCTTTATGTTGTTGTAAAAACCATTCTACATTTTTTTCATTTTCTTTTTTACACAAAGTACAAGTGCTATACACAAGGATACCATCTTGTTTTACATATTTTGCAGCTTGCATTAAAATTTCTCTTTGTATTGGCAATAAAGCATCAATGACATTGCCATCTTTTTTTAAACGAATATCTGGCTTTTTTCGTATTAACCCTAAACCAGAGCAAGGTGCATCTACTAAAACTCTATCAAATGCTTCCTGCTGTTCTTGTTGAAACACAGTTCCATCTTGTTCTTTTGTTTGAATGATAGATAATCCTAAGCGTTCTGCACCTTCCTGCAATAATTCCAGCTTATGCGCATGAATATCATATGCACAAATAAGTCCTTTATTTTGCATTTTTTCCGCCATCAAAAAACTTTTTCCGCCTGGTGCAGCACACATATCTAATATTTTTTCTTGCGGTTGCGGTGCAAGCACCTCTACTGCTGTCACAGAACTTTCATCTTGCACATGAAACTTTCCCTGTTGAAATGCCTTTAATTTTGCAATATCTGCTGTTTTTGACAAATGTAGTACATTTTGATACATTCCTTTTTTTACTAAAACTCCTTGTTGTTCTAATTCTTTTGCAAGTTGTTCTGTTGTGGTACGCAATGGATTTATAACAATAGTAACATCTGGCGGCATATTATTCTGTTTACAAAGTTCTTTTACAAAATCATAATCATACTGGTGCAGCCACATTTTTAAAAGCCATTCCGGATGAGAATATTTCAAAGAAAGGTATGCCACAGGATATTGTTTTTCATCTGGTAATCGTATTTCATCTTTTTTTCTTATAATATTTCTTAAAACAGCATTAACAAAACCAGACAAGCTATGAAGTCCTCTTTTTTTGACCAATTTTACTGCTTCATCACAAACAGCATTTTCCGGTACTTTCATAAAATAAATTTGATAAACTGCTGTTCTTAATACTGCTAATAAATAAGGTTTTATTTTTTGTGTTTTCGTATTAGAAACTGCATTAATTACAAAATCAATATAATACAAATTGCGCAGGGAACCATTTACTATTTCTGTAACAAATGCCCTATCTTTTGGAAGCATAGCACCATTTTGACGGAGCAATTTACGCAGTACCATTGTATTATATTTTTGTTCTATTTCCAGCAAGGCTTGTACTGCAATTTCTCTTGGATTAATTTGTATTGTCATTGTTTTTCTCCCACTTTACAATTTAAACGCTTATTATATTTTACATGATACACCTTATTGTCGCAACTGTTTTTAAAATTTCTTAGGAAAAACGAAAGGAAAGACACCTATTGCATCTTTCCTTAAAAAATACAAGCTTTTTGAAAAAAGCTTGACCAAAAACTTTTTCTTTTGCACACGGAATAGAATAAATTTTTAACCTCTGGTGCTCTGTTGTCGTTCCTCTAAAACAACCATTCAAGTCCATCATACGGCAGCGAAACGAAGTTGTCTACACTTTGTTCTGCACCGACCAAAGTTCTTTGCTAAGCTTTCTTCAAGAAAGCGTTCAAGAAAGCGTTAGTCACGGTTACGGCTTGATACTAAGGATAATAACCTTAATAAGTTGACGATTGCAGTTGCAGCTGCAGCAACATATGTCATGGCAGCGGCTGTCAAAACTTTTTTTGCTCCGCTTAATTCAAAATCATATAAATAATTTTGTCCTTCCAACATATGCAATGCCCTTCTAGATGCATCAAATTCTACTGGCAATGTCACTAAAGTAAATAATACTGTAAAAGAAAATAAAACAATTCCTGCTATCATTAAATAGTAACTCCAGCCACTATTGATAAGTAAACCTATAATTACTAAAGGAATGGATAATCTGGAGCCTAAATTGGTACAAGGAACCATTGCACTCCTTGCCCATAAAAAACTATAATTTTCCGCATGTTGTATTGCATGTCCTGTTTCATGGGCTGCAACACCTAAGGCAGCAACAGACTGACTTCCATAAACTGCTTCCGATAGTCGCAATATTTTGTGGCTAGGGTCATAATGGTCTGTTAAATTTCCTGCAATTCTTTCTACACGAACGTCCCGAATTCCAGCAGATTCTAACATTTGTCTTGCAACATCTGCTCCTGTGAGTCCTCTACTGTTGGCAACTTTTGCATACTTTTGAAAAGTACTGTTTACACGAAATTGCGCTACCATACTAAATATCATTACAATAAAAAATAATCCTAAATAAGATGTGTTATATCCCCAAAAAATAGGAATCCCTCCTAACATAATAATTTATTTTATAAAGAATACGATACTTTTTGCTTTTTGTTTATTGCAAAATTGTACCGATTTCTACATGATGTCCTCTTAAATAAGCATCTGTTCCCATTCTTTTTTTGCCTTTTGCCTGTACTTCTGTCACTAAAATGCTACCATCTCCAGCAGTTACAACAAATCCTTTTTTAGTTATAGCTGTAATTTCTCCTATTTTTCCAGTAGGTTGTTGTATTTTTTCCGCCTGCCATACTTTCAGCACTTCCCCCTCATAAATAGTATATGCGGTTGGTACAGGGTCTAAACCATGTATCAAGCAAATAATTTCATCACACTTTTTAGACCAATCAATATGACCACTTTCTTTTGTTAACATAGATGCATAAGTTGCTTGTTCTTCCTGCTGTGGTATTCTTTGCAATGTTCCCTTTTCTAGTCCTTCGATTGTTTTTAAAAGAAGTTCTGCCCCAATCACACACAATTTATCATGGATACTTCCATAAGTATCTTGTGAGGAAACTTCAATTTTTTCTTTTAAAAGCATATCTCCTGTATCCATCCCTTTTGCCATATACATGGTTGTAACGCCTGTTTCTTTTTCTCCATTTATAACTGCCCATTGTAATGGTGCTGCTCCTCGATATTTTGGCAGCAAAGAGCCATGCACATTGATACAGCCATATTTTGGCATATTTAATATTTCTTCTGGTAATATTTGTCCAAAAGCAGTAACTGCAATCAAGTCTGCATGATAGTTTTTTAAGATTTCTATAAATTCTTTTTCTTTTACCTTTTCTGGCTGTAACACTTCAATGCCCGCTTGCAATGCTTTTTCTTTTACAGGAGAAAACATCAATTTTTTTCCTCTGCCTTTGGGCTTATCTGGCTGTGTTACAACTGCAACAACTTCATGATGTTTTAAAAGCATTTCCAAAGAGGGCACTGCAAACTCTGGCGTACCCATAAAAATTATTTTCATTCTTCGTCCTCCCATACTGTTTCTGTATCAGGAATTGCCTTATCTGTATAAAGGATTCCTTCTAAATGGTCTGTTTCATGACAAAGTGCTACTGCTAATAGTTCTGTTCCTTCTATTACAATTTTTTCTCCATTTCTATCTAATGCTTCCACTTTTACATATTCTGGACGTTTTACATGTGCACTTCTTCCAGGCAAACTTAAACAACCTTCATCTCCTACAACTTCTCCTTTGCTTTCCACTATCACAGGATTGATTAACTCAATTAAACCATCTCCAACATCAATCACAACAACTCTTTTTAAAATACCCACTTGTGGTGCTGCTAAACCAACACCATTTGCTTGATACATGGTTTCTGCCATATCATCTAGCAATGTTGTAATTTTAGGTGTAATTTCTTTTACTTCTTTACATTTTTTTCTCAATATTTCGTCGCCTTCTAAACGAATTTTTCGGATTGCCATTCTTTTTTTCTCCCTTCCAACTTTTATCTTTTTTATACAACATTGACAGGATTCATTGTTAAATTTAACAATACATTCCATTTTTTTTCATACCATTTTTCACAGCAATAAAGTACAAACTTTTGCAAACGTTCCTCCTCCTGACATTTCACCAAAATACGCCAACGATATTCCTGACGAAATTTAGAAAGTGCTGCCGGAGTAGGACCTAACACTTCAAATTGCTTTTTACGATTATAATATAACATAATACTTGCTAAATACCCAGCACTTTCTATTACTTCTTTTTCATTTTTTCCAGAAAAAACAACTGTAAAAATATGAGCAAACGGCGGATATTGCATCAGTTGACGAATTTGCATTTCTTGTTTATAAAATGCGTTATAATCCTGTTTTGCAGCCAAAAGAATGCTATAATGTTCTGGCGAATACGTTTGTATAAACACCTCACCGGGTAATTCATCCCGTCCGGCTCTACCTGCCACTTGCGTAATAAGCTGAAAACTAATTTCACTTGCTCGGTAACTTGCCATATGGAGGGATAAATCTGCCGCTAAAATACCAACTACTGTAACATTTGGAAAGTCATGTCCTTTTGCAATCATCTGTGTACCAATTAAAATATCTGCTTTTCCCTTTCCAAACTGTTCCAATATTTTTTGATGGCTGTTTTTTGAAGTTGTAGTATCCAAATCCATACGCAACACCCGTGCTTCTGGAAATATTTTTTTCACTTCCTGCTCTATCTTTTGTGTACCTGTGCCAAAATATTTAATATATTTTGAACCACACACCGGACAAACAGATGGGCTTTTTATTCTTTTTCCGCAATAATGGCATACTAATTCTTTTTCTGCATCATGATAAGTATATGCCACATCACATTGGTCACACTTTACAACAAATCCGCACTGTCTGCAAGACACAAATGTTGCATATCCTCTACGATTTAAAAACAAAATAGTTTGTCTTTTTTGTTCTATATTTTGCTTCATTGCTTCTAAAAGCTGTCGGCTAAATACAGAACGATTCCCCTCCTCTAATTCCCTACGCATATCAATAATAGACACATGAGGTAAATGACTTCCTTTTGTTCTTTTCTGTAAAGTCAAAAGGTGATATTGTCCTGTCATAGCTTTGTGATATGTCACTAAGTCTGGGGTAGCACTGCCCAACAAAAGCAAACAATTTGTCATGCGGCTTATTTCCTCAGCCACTTCCCTTGCATCATATTTTGGTGTGGTATCAGAGTGATAACTTCCTTCATGTTCTTCATCTATAATAATCATGCCTAAATTTTCAAAGGGCATAAACAAAGCGGAACGGGGACCAATCATAATAGAAATTTCCTTTTCCTTTGCCATTTTCCATTGGTCATACCGCTCCCCATAGTTTAATCTACTATGCGTTACAGAAACCTTTTCCCCAAAACGAGATAAAAAGCGTTCTACCATTTGTGGTGTTAAGGAAATTTCTGGAACCAATACAATCGCCTGTTGTCCTTTTTGCAACACCTTTTCTATCATCTGCATATAAATTTCTGTTTTTCCACTACCTGTAATTCCATGTAATAATACAGGTTTTTTTTCTTTTTGTTCCAATAATTGGATTAACTTATCCAAGGCTTTTTGTTGTTCTTCTGTTGGCAAAAATGCCTCTGTAGGTAATACATTTTTTTGAACAACTTGTCTTTTTTCTATTTTTTTAATCTGCTGCAACGCACCTTTTTTTAATAATGTTCGAATAGGGGAATCTGTTAAAAGCAATTTTTGTTTTAATTCATTTGCTGTCACTTGCTTACCATCGGATAAATATTCCATTATCTTTTTTTGTGCTAACATTTTTCCTTTCTTTTCAACATCTTCCCATACTTCTTTTACAACAGTACTATTATCACTTAATGCATATACTATAATTTCTTTATCATAATTTTTTTGCTGGATATTTTGCTTTAAGCGAATCATTTCTTTTTCTTTTAATAATTGTATGGCATCTTGCACATTTTCTCCTAATTCTTCTTTGATTTCTTCTATGGTTGCAGTACCTTGTTTTTGTTTTAAAAAATCAAGCACCTTATTTTCTACAGAAGAAATAAATACATCCTTTTGTGTTTCTTTTGCAAGAAAAACTTGCCATTGAAATTTTGTTTTCATTCCTGCTGGCATCATAATTTGAAGGCATTGACTTAAAGTACAAAAATACTTTGTTTTCATCCATTTTGCAAGCATAATGCTTTGCTTTGTAAAAATAGGATTCCCTTCATCTAATACTTTGATAATGCTTTTTGTTTTTTGTACAGTTGTCTGTTCTGCCAAATCAACCACATATCCTTCTGTGCTTTTGTTTGCCCTTCCAAAAGGAACAATCACACGGACTCCTATAGAAATGGGACAATATTGTTGTGGTACAAAATAGTCAAATACCTTATCCACTTCTTTGTTTTTTAAACTTAAAATTACTTTTGCATACATTAAAAAATTGCCCTCCTTTCTATAGGATAACCTTTTTTCTTTCAGATAGAGAAAGGGAAACTTTTATCAGCTTCCCTATGAAAAAAAATAATTATTCTTCCATACTTTCCCAATCTTCTACTTCTTTTTTAGAAGGGTCATTTTGTATAATTTTAATTTTTCCCTCTGCCAATTCATGCACCGCAATCGAAACAGAACGGTCAACTTTTGTTTTATCTGTTACCGGTTTTGCATGGTCTACTAATTGTCTAGCTCTTTTTGCTGCCGCAATCACAATAGTGTAACGGCTACCTACAACATTTTCTGAGTCTGCATCTTTATTTAACACTTCTAATAAATCTGTGTAAGATGGTCTTAACATAAAATCTCTCCTTTAAACTGTTGTTTTATTTCTAAATTTCTACTACTTTTCATGCTTTCTGCTTTTACAATGCTATCAATCGCTTTTGCAGCTTTTTCTACTGTGTCATTTATTACAATATAATCATATTGTGGAATAAATTCCATTTCTTCGATTGCTCTGTTCATACGGCGGTCAATGGTTTGTTTATCTTCTGTGCCTCTTTCGGTCAATCTTTTTTGTAATTCTTTGGCATTTGGTGGTATCATAAAAATTAAAATACAATCAGGATATATTTTTTTAATTTGTAAAGCACCTTGCACTTCAATCTCTAGGATAACATTTTTTTGTTCTGCCATTTGCTTAAGCACATACTTTTTAGGTGTACCATAATAGTTTCCACAAAATTCTGCCCATTCTAATAATTCATTTTGCTGTTTCATGTTTTCAAATGTTTGTTTATCATAAAAATAATAATGGATTCCCTCCACTTCTCCCGGTCTTGGAGCACGTGTTGTGGCAGAAACAGACAAAGCAAAGCAATCTTGTTTCACTAATTCTTTTACAACCGTTCCTTTTCCCGAACCAGAAGGCCCCGAAATAATCACCAACATTCCTTCTCTTTTCATTTCTTTTCCCTTTCTTCACTTTTAGTGTCCAATCTTCCCCCTATTGTTACTGGAACATTGGGAGAAAGCACCACTTGTCCGGTATCCATCATAATAACACTTCTTGTTTTTCTACCATAAGTAGCATCAATCAAAATTCCTTTTTCTTTTGTTTCCTGCACAATTCTTTTAATTGGTGCGGAGTCTGGACTTAATATTGCAATAATACGATTTGCAGAAACCATATTGCCATACCCTATATTTAAAAATTGTATTCCATCCATAACGTTCTCCATTATTCTATATTTTGTATTTGCTCTCTTATTTTTTCAATTTCACTTTTCATTTCTATTGTTGTGCAGGTAATTTCTACATCATTCGCCTTGGAAGCAATGGTATTTACTTCACGATTCATTTCTTGTACCAAAAAATCTAATTTTCTACCAATTTGTCCTCCTTTTTGCAGTATCTCCTGTAACTGTATCATATGACTTTCTAATCTTGTTATTTCTTCGTCAATACAGCTTCTATCTGCAAATAAAGCCGTTTCCATTGCAAGGCGCTGCTCATCTATTTCCACAGTAGAGAGCAATTCTTTGATTCTATTTTGCAATTTTTCTTTATAATCCATGACAACGATAGGACATCTTTGTTTTACTGTTTCTAACATTTGTTGAATTTTTTCTCTTTTTTTGAGTATATCATTTACAAGAATCATTCCCTCTTTTTCACGCATTTCCACAAACTTTAAAAGTGCCTGTTCCAATGCCGGCAAAAGGGCTGTCCACAAAACATCTTCTTCACTTTCTGCTCTTTCCACAGTAATAATATCTGCAAAGCGTGCCACTAAATCCAATTTATGATTAGAAGAAATTTGAAATTTTTGTTCTAATTCATCTAATTTTTCTATATAAGCGATTGCCAACGGTTCATTTACTTTTACAATCACATTATCTATAGAAAATGATTCAAATGTAACATAAATATCTGTTTTTCCTCTTGCAATTTCCTTCATCATTCTTTTACGGATAGCATCTTCCATACCATTCATAAAACGTGGCAACTTTATTGTAATATCATTGTATCTATGATTTACAGCTTTTATTTCTACCACAAAATGGCAGTCATTTGCTGTATTTTCTCCTCGACCATAGCCTGTCATACTTCTTACCATACTCCGAACCTCTTTTCTTTCAAACGCTTGCAAAAACAGACTTCTTTTTTGTACGGGTTCCTGTGGTATGCCGTCCGTTTTTACTTTTTATTCTTGAATCTTTCCTATTATATAATATCAAGGTGCTTTTTATCAAGTGAAAAATTTGATTTCTTCTTTCATTAAGGTAACCGCATAAAAATTTTACCTCTCGCACACGCAATAGATTCTAAATTTTTTCTTTCTATAACAATATTTTTTATGCGGTTACCCTGTTCTTTAACAAAGATAAATTGATAAAGAAACATTTTTTATGCTATACTAGCTAAAACTTTATTTTTAAACCAAAAGGAGAGATATTATGGCACTTGACGGTATTACCATTTCAAGTATAACAGCAGAACTCAATCAAAAACTAATCGGTGGAAGAATTGACAAAATTTATCAACCCTTATCAGATGAAATTATATTTACTGTCAGAAGCATAGGAGAAAATTATAAGGTACTTATTTCTGCCAATTCCAGCCATCCCCGTATGCACATTACACAAATACAAAAAGATAATCCTATGACTCCTCCTATGTTTTGTATGGTGATGCGCAAATATATCGCTGGTGGAAAAATTACAAAAATATATCAGCCAGATTTTGAAAGAATCATTATTTTAGAAGTAGAATCTATGAATGAATTAGGTGATATAACTGCCAAAAAATTGATACTGGAAATGATGGGAAAGCACAGCAACTTTATTGTCACAGATGAAAACAACAAAATACTAGATGCTATCAAAAGAGTTTCTCATGACAAAAGTTCTGTTCGTGAAGTGCTTCCAGGAAAAGAATATACTGCTCCTCCTTCCCAAAATAAAGCAAATCCGCTTTCTTGCACAAAAGAGCATTTATTGGAACAGTTGCAAAAGCAGCCTGGTGCAAAAGTACAGGAAGTCTTATACAAAAGCTATACGGGAATTAGTCCCATTTTTGCTAGTGAAATTTGTTTTCGGGCAGGAATCGCACCTTCTTATTTTTGTGAGCAGTTAACAGAACAGGAAAAAGAAACTATTTTTACTGTTTTTTGTGATGTTTTAGCACAAATAAAACAACAACAATTTTGCTATTCTATTTATTATGAAGCAGATAAAAATAAGTTATTAGATTTTAGTGTATTGGATATGAAACAATTTGCAGCATTTCCCAAACAGGAATATCAAAGCATTTCTGTCCTTTTAGAACAATTTTATGCAGAAAAGGATAATCTTTACCATGTACGCCAAAAATCACATGACATGCGCCGCATATTAGTTTCTAACATAGAACGTTGTGTCAAAAAGAAAGAGATTCAAAAAAAGACGGAAAAAGATGTTGCTGCAAAAGATAGCTGGAAAATAAAAGGAGAACTTTTGACAGCAAATATCTATGCCATTCCCAAAGGAATTACCACCTTTCGGACAGTCAATTTTTATGATACAGAATTAAAAGAAATCGAAATTGCCATTGACCCTACCAAAACACCCGCAGAAAATGCACAAAAATATTTTAGTAAATATAACAAAGCAAAAAGAACATTGGCTGCTCTTGCTATTCAAAAAAAGCAAAATGAAGAAGAACTTGCTTATTTAGAAAGTATTTTAAACGCTTTGGAAGCAGCAAAAGAAGAAGCCGACCTTGACGAAATTCGTATGGAATTAGCGGAACAAGGCTATATGAAACGGAAAACAGCAAAAAAGAATCGGGTACAAAAAAAAGCAAAACCATTGCACTATATTTCCTCTGATGGTTTTGATATTTATGTAGGAAAAAGCAATTTACAAAATGATGCTTTGACCTTACATTTTGCGGAAAGTCATGATATTTGGCTGCATACAAAAGAAATTCCCGGTTCTCATGTCATTATCAAAACAAACGGCGCTTCTGTTCCAGATACTACTTTATTAGAAGCTGCAAATCTTTCTGCTTATTTTAGCAAAAGTCAAAATAGTTCTCAAGTACCAGTGGATTATACCCTTAGAAAATATGTTAAAAAACCAAACGGTGCAAAACCAGGTATGGTTATCTATGAAAAAAATAAAACCATTTATATTACGCCTGAGGAGGGAAAGATAAAAAAATTGGAAACAAAATAAAAAAAACCTTGAGAGCAATGATTTGATTTCTAAACAAATTATATTTCTTAGAAATTTACAGCAATACCCTATGCTCTCAAGGTTTTTATTTACGAAATATTTTTCTTACATAAATAATTTTATAAAAAATATGGTGAACAGAGCCTAGTTGCTTCCCATTGGGAAGCAACCTTAAAGTAGAGCTTTAAGGTTGTCGTACTCTGATATATTCTGACATCGTTGCAATAAATTGGCTGTTGGTAGGTTTGACTTGAGAGTCATAGCCTGCCATTTCACAATAAACTTTTTTACCACTTCTTTTCCATGCTGTTTCAACCGCATGTCGAATGGCTCTTTCTACTTTTCCTGCTGTTGTGTTATATTTTTTTGCAATATCGGGATATAATCCTTTTGTTACAGAAAAAATAGCACCTTCATTTTCTATTACCATAATGACCCCTTCTCTGATAAAATGATACCCCTTTATACTTGCTGTAATACTCATACTGTTTAACAATTTAGAAATTATGTTTTCTAGTTCATTTCTTTTTTGTAATATTTTTGGTTCTATTTCTTGTGAAAGAGCAAAAATTTGCATCACTCTTTCTGTTACTATATTAAATTCTATTGGTTTCTCCATATAATAAAATGCGCCTAAATTCATAGCTCTTTTTACAGCACCATCTGTCCCGATAAAAGATAATATAATACGCACACTATTAATTTCTCTTTTGTTCAATTCTCCTAAAAGCCAAAAACCATCTTTCTCCCCTAAAAGAATATCCATTAATACAATATCTGGTTTTTTAGTTTCCAGTTTTTCTAAGGCTTCTTCCCCATTATCTGCCATACCAACTACTTCTATGGCAATGTTCTTCTCTAATTCTTCTTTCATTTTTCTCATGTAACTCATGTCACTGTCTGCTAATAGTATTGTCTTTTTTGAAATATTTAGCATACAATCATTTCCTCTCTTTATCGTATTTTTAGCCCAAGTAAAAATGCAACAAAATGAGTACTTTCACAAAATCTATTGTTGAGAAAGCATTCCCTTTCTCATTTTTTTATACATATTATAATATTACAATAAAACCCAAAAAAGTTCATTATTTTCGCTTGAAAGTGTCATTTTTCTGCTTGAATGTTCCTTTTTTCGCATAATATAAATTATTTTGTTTAAACAATTTGTATTTTATTGTAAAAATTTGAACTTAAAAATAAAAAAGACCTTGAGAGCTCTACTGTCAAACTCTCGCAAGCTTTTTTGAAAAAAAGCTTGGCAAAAAACTTTACCTTTCACACACGCAACAGATTCTAAATTTTAGTCGTTGGTGCTC
>CAJUKL010000019.1 GCA_910587195.1 uncultured Clostridia bacterium
TTACGAGGTCTAGGAAGCAGGAAGCCCATTGGCTTTAGACAATGGGTAGTTCACTCCGGTGAAATGACAACAAACCACTATTAACTAAAATTTTTGTTCTATATGCAAAAAATAATTTTTATAATGCGTAAATTTATTTTACAAATTTACGCATTATTTTTATATATCTCTTTTGCTGCCTGTATAAGCTGGTATTTTTCATTTTTGATATAGTGTTGTTTTACCGCATCAACAAGCAAGGTCAATATTTTTCCAATTTCCTTTCCTTGTGAAATATCCGCTTGTATCAAGTCGTAGCCTGTAATAGCTAAATCCTTTTTTGAAAAACATTTACTTTTTTCTATTACTTCTGTCAATTTTTGCTCCAGTCTTTTAATTTTTTCCAGCTTTTGAGATTGTACAGTAGAAGATTGCGCTTTGATATCTGCCTTTTTGACTTCCAATAGCAATTTAAATTGTTCTTCCCCTAATTTATTAAGCCACCGTTTTACAGAAACCGCTTTTGATGGAATTTCAGCATCATGATAAAAAATAAGTTGGCATACTGTTTCTATAGTACTATCTTCAAATTGTAATCTTTTTAATATTTTAAAAGCAATATCTTTACTCTTTTTTGGATGCCCATAAAAATGCCCAATTCCATTTTTATCTTGACTATAGCAAGCAGGTTTTCCAATATCATGAAACAACATAGTCAATTTTAATAATATATTATCTGGTGCAAATGCAATACTATGTATGGTATGCTCCCATACGCTATAGCAATGGTTTGGATTATGTTGCTGCATTGCAATCATTGGCTTGATTTCTGGAATAAAGCTAACAATTTCCTGTTGTTTTAAGGTTTTTAAGTCGCCAGATAAAAATTGTATCAATTTTTGTTTATCTGTAGTCATTTTTTATCACCTTTTCATTAATACTCATCACCAATTCTTCTACTTCTTTATCATTTGGCTTTTGGGGCAATGTTGTATGTTTGATGGCTTGTTCCATTTTATTTTGGTATACATCTACCATTTCAAAAAACTCACTTTGAAAGGTACCATCTTCCTTTTGATACTTTCCATTTCTAATATCCATCAGCAAGTCATGTTCTTTTTCTCTATAAGTGTTGATTTCCTGCTTTTCTAAAATATCAATACACATTAAATATAATCGAATTAAATGCATTGCATGTTTATTTAAGTGTGCATCATCTTTTTTATTATTTCTCCCATTTAATTTCGCATAGTCTTTTACAATATTATGCATTTCTGCCCACAAGCCTTTATAATCTCTTAAAGGATAATGCTTTAAGTGAATATCCATATAAATTTCATTTTCTAAATTTTCTTTTTGGGAAGCATCTATATAAAGCTGAATAGAACCCTCTTTAAAATGTTGGTATCTTTGGTCAAAACTATGCATTGCCGATTTTAAGGAATTTAAAATATGTTTTTCTTTTTCTGATTGGGGGTAGGAATCCCTTGCCAGCGCATTTTGGAGTCTACGTAATTGTGCATCTGCATAACCTCCAAAAGAATGAATCGCTCTTTGTGACAAAAACAGTTTATTATTTTCTAAAAGTTGCTTTCCTTCTGGGGAAACATAAAAGTAATGTTCCTTTTTGCAGCCCAATAATTCAATACAATTTGGATTACAATTTAAAAGTAAAGAAATTAGTTTATTAAAAGCATAAATAACCGTATCTGTAGGAATATCTATAACTTGTTCAAAGTGACTCATACCAATCAAATCAGATTTTCTATGCAAAGCACAGCCACGAATATCAATATCTGACCCTTCTACATTGGTACCATATGCATAGCTTCCTCCTAAAGTAATAAACATTATTTTATCTTTTAGATGTTCATTTGTTCTCAAAAAATCATAGTTTGATTTTTGCAAAGATTTTTTTATTTGTTCTATCATTTTTTCACTTTCTCTCTATAAAGGAAAGAGGGGAAAATTCCCCTCTTTGGCTTATATTCCATAAAATATTAGACTTTTTCGTTTTTCAAAATATAAATCAATTTTTTGTTTAATATCTGCTGGTTTTAAATATTTTGATAAATAACCTTCTGGTTTTAAAGCAATTACTTTTCTAACACTTTCTTGGTCTGTCTTACTTGTCAAAAAAATAACAGGAATATCTGCAAATTCTTCTTCGGAACGAAGCATTTCCAATACACGCCTTCCATCACAAATTGGCATTTCATAGTCCAATAAAACTAAATCTGGCTTATCTAGTGTAATGGAACGAATTGCAGACAAAGCAGATTTTACTAACACTACTTCATAATCTTCGTTTAATAACTCTTTAATACCTTGTCGTATGGTAAGAGAATCATCTACCACAAGAACTTTTGGTTTTATCCTTGCTTGTTTTTCACTTTCTTTTTTTTCTGTTAAATATTTTTCTACTTCTTCCATTGCATTGCTTGTGTTAATTGGATTGGAAATTTTTTCTTTTTCCTGTTCTCTTTTATTGACAAAATATTTTTCAAATTCCACCATAATGTTATTGATGTCAATTGATTTTAGAGCACTTCCTTCTTCCTTTGCTTTTTTTTCTGTAAAGTACTTTTCAATTTCTGCCATAATGCTATTAACATTTCCTGGATTTGCTTTTTTCTCTTGTTCTTTTTTTTCTGTAAAATATTTTTCAATTTCCGCAATAATGCCATTTACTTCAATAGGTTTTATAGGTGATTCCTTTTTATTTACTTTTTGATTAGTAAAATAATTCCCAACCCTATCCATGGCTGTATTAATTTCCATTGGTCTGGAAACTTCTGCATTTTCCGCAGCATCTCTTTCCATAAAATATTTTTCTACTTCTTCCATTGCCATATTTTTTTTGGTGGATTTTGCTGTCTTTTTCTTTTCTTCTCTTTTGTGTTCTAATTTTTTATCTTCTTGTCTTTGTTGTTCTTCTGCAAGATATTTTTCCACCTTGCTGACTGCTTGTTTTGTATCAACTGGAGTAACAGAACTGTCCTCTAACAAGTGCGGTGCAATGACACAATAGGAAAAATAACCAGCACCTGTATCAAATAACAAGCTGAGTTGTAGTTTTTCCTTTTCAAACACCTTTTGAAATTGTTCATAGGTTAATAAATTTTCTTCTTTCATTTCATATAATTCTGCTGAAGGAAAATATTTCATAACACGCCCCACAAACTGTTGAGAAGTATATCTTGTAGCATTTATCAACATTGTATCTAGCTTGTTTGATTTTATTCCCATAATTTTTCCAACGGTGTTAATCAATAACTGTTCTTCAAAAACTAAAAAAATTTCCCATTTTTTATCGTCCTCTCTGGTATTATAAACTAAACGATAATAAATTCCTTTTCCAAATCTTTCTCCGCGATAGGTTTCACTGATAATGTGAGATTCCAAATGAAACATATTATATAAAAGTTGAATAATATTTTTTCCAATCGCTGTATGCTCTTTGTTTGATAAACGGCTTGACCATCTGCTGGATTGATCTTCCCGTATAGCCATGTCTTCTGTTAAGGTATGTCCAATAAGCCACCCTGCACAGACACCCAAAAAATGGTCTACAGAAATTGGAGAATAATTGGTTAATTTTAGTTCTTGCTCCAATGCTGGAAGTGTATTTTCTCGAAACCCATCATGTATATGTTTATGGGTTTCAAAATCTTTGTAGCCAATGGATTGCATATAATTTTCTTCATCTTTAAAATGTTTTACAGTATGTTCTTTAAAATATTTTACACCTTCTTGACATGCCCATTGGCTCTTTTTTTCTTCTCCACCAAATGCGAATAGCTTATTGATAATCTTAAAAAGTCTTTGATGTTCTTTATCAATAATATCAACACCGACATTATATTTTTCATCCCATACTAAATGATTATCCATGATAAAATCCTCCCCCTTACTACAAGTCTGCTTTTTTGTAAAAAATTTTTTCTTTTGTTTGTTCTTTTTTTATTCACTTTAGATTCATCTCTTTTGTCTTTACTATACTTTTTACAAAAACAATTTTTCACGCATTTTTTTTGTATTTTTCCATTTTTTGATACAATTTAAACAGTTTTTACGATAACATAAATGAAAACTTTGTTGATTTTTGCCTTTTTTTCACAAAGCAAAGTATTTTGCAAAAAGTATATCATTTTGCAAATAGTTTTCAGGTCACCTCTTTTTACCATATTCGAGCCTTTTATAAATATATTAAAATAAAAGCACACAAAAAGCAAGAGATAGATTAGAGTTTATTCAAATTTTTTAATCTTCTAATTTTTTGTCAATGCTTGCTCTTGCAATTTGTCAAACTCTTGCATACATTCCTCTACTGTAGCCCCACTTAATAATTTTCTTACAATCATACAAGTATTTCCCCATTGTTCTACATTCATCCCAGCATTAGAACCCAAAACATAGATATTTTGTTTAATTTTATCCTGCAATGGTTTTAAGGCAGGAACACATTCTACTTCAACATTTTTGGAAGGAGAAATGACTTTATTGGTTTCTGCATAAAGTTGAAGGGCTTCATCAGAAAGTATCCTATCTAAAACTTTTAGTGTATCTTCAAAATGTTCTGCATTTTGATTTACACCATAACCAGTCATAGATACGATTGGCATTTGTCCTAATTTGCTTGGAAATCCAATCACTTGCATTTCAAAATCTGGGTTTCCATAAGCTGTTTCTGTATTTGCTGCACCCCAATATGCCATGACAATGGGCGTTTTTTGTGCCAAAAAATCAGGGCCTTCTCCTTCAATGGCTTCTGAAACATATGCTTTTTGTGCATCAATATAACCATTATCCATAAGCTGTTTTAAAAATGTAAAGCCTGGACGCATATAATCACTATATTTTTTTTCGCCAGCATTTAAGGCTTGTATTTCTGCTTGTGTATTGCCGCCATTATATAAGTCTGCATAGGCTTGTGCAAATACAAAATTTTCTAGCCACCAACGATTTGCACCAACGGGTGTATGAATACCATTTTGCTGAAATACCTCACAACATTCTAAAAATTCTTCTGGTGTATTGGGTAAAGCTAAATCATATTTGTCAAACATATCTTTATTGACAAATAAACCATTTACTACAATTTCTTGTGGAATGGCTACCAATTTTCCATCCACAGTATTTGCTACTTTTACAACTTCTCTTAAATTTTTTGCACTTTCTATGCCAGATAAATCTGCTAAAATTCCTTCGGAACCTAATATCTGTATTGTATCTGGGTTCAATAAATACCAGTCATCCATATTATTCCTTGCTCTATCCAAACAAACATCATCATAGGTTTTTTCTTGATAATTTTCTGCTGTATAAGTTCTGTATTCTACAATAAAATCTAATTCCTTTTCTGCCATAGCTATGGTTACGTCAAAAGCACTTCTTGCAACATTATCAAAATCTGGATTTGTTTTTTCCATAGGGCCAAATAAATTAATTATTTTTTTCTCTTGTTGTTCTGCTGTAATCAAATTTTTTGATTGTTCTTTGCTGCAAGCAGTTATGGCAAACAAAAAAAGGGTTGCTATCAATATTGTAATGATTTTTTTATTTTTCATTTTTTTGTTCCTTTCTTGCAATACATTCTTTTAATGTTTTTTTCAATAATTCTATTTCTATGGGCTTTGCAATGTGAGCCGTCATACCCGCTTCCAATGCTTCCTTTTCATCTTCTGCAAAAGCATTTGCTGTCATTGCTATAATGGGTATTGTTTTTGCATCTTTTCTTTTTAACATTCGAATTTTTTTTGTTGCATCATATCCATTCATAGTTGGCATTTGTACGTCCATTAAAATCGCATCAAATTCCTTTTCGGCTGCTTTGCAAAACCGTTCTATGGCTAACTGTCCATTGGCTACTATCTCGCAACTTGCTCCTTCCATTTCTAAAATTTCTTCTAAAATTTCGGCATTAATTTCATTATCTTCCGCTGCAAGAAAATGATACCCTTTTAAACTGTCTATATTTTGCACAGATTTTCTTTTTTCCAAAATTTCCATCATTTTTTCTTTGCAGGCAGATACTAAAAATGGCTTTGTTAATATACCTACTTTTTCCATACAAGGAGCCACTTCGTTTTTATCATGTTCTGTCAAAAGCAAAATGGGAACATCAGATTTTTCCCTTATTTTTTTTGCAATTTCTAGGCTCTCTGTCCTATCCCAATCTAACAAAATCATATGATACTCTGTTTTAGCAAGTGCTTCTTCTGGATTATCTGCAATCGTAAGAAAAAGCATTTTATCCTCCATCAGTTTTTGAATAACCTGACCATCTTCTTGTTTTCCGATAAACAAGACACGAGAAATTCCATTTTTTTGCCAAAATTGTTTTTCTATCTGCCCTTCTGGAATACGAAACTCAAGTTCTACTCTAAAAAGGCTTCCTTGTCCTACTTCGCTAAAGACTTCTATATTTCCCCCCATTAACTCTACCAAATTTTTTGTGATTGCCATACCAAGCCCTGTACCTTGCACTTTATTGGTTGTACTATTTTCTGCTCTTGTAAAAGCATCAAATATTGTTTCAAGATATTCTGATGTCATGCCATAACCATTATCTTCTACTTCGATTCTAAGGGCTGCATATGGAGTGGAGCGTTGTTTTAAACCAATCACACGAAACCAGATTTCACCATTTTCCTGCGTATATTTTACAGCATTAGAAAGAAGGTTAATCAATATTTGATTCACTCTTGTTTTATCTCCTATAAAATCTTCTTGCTTGATTTCTGTTACTTCCACATGAAAACTTTGATTTTTTGCTTTTGCCATCGGGCGAATCATTGCATCTACAGAAGTTATTAAATCATGTAAAGTAAATTCTTCAAAATTTAACACTACTTTTCCACTTTCAATTTTAGAAACATCTAAAATATCATTAATTAAGTGCAATAAATGCTGTCCAGATGCCATAATTTTTTGAGTATATTCTCTTACTTTTATTGGATTTTCTGCATCCATTGAAAGAAGTGTTGTAAATCCAAGTACAGCATTCATGGGAGTGCGAATGTCATGGGACATATTGGAAAGAAACATTGTTTTAGAATAATTTGCTTGTTGTGCTGCTTGTAAGGCTTCCGCCAGTTGCTGATTGTGTATTTTTCTTTCGGCTTCTCTTTCCTTTCTGATTCTAAATTGTTGTCTTTGATTCAAATAATACAACATACAGCAAAGGAAAAATGCAACCAACATGACTAAAACAACTATTGAAATATTTTGATTTACAGTTTTTCCTTCCTGCTGAATTGCTTCAATGGGAACATAGCCAATTAAATAAATGGCACCATTGTTCATTGACCACATATAATTTAGGGCACTTTTTTGTCGAATATCATGATAAAACAATATATTTTTTCCGTTTTTAATACATTCTAATACTTCATTTCGCAGACCTTCCTCTAAAATATTATTAGCACGGAAAAAATCTTCTAAATCCAGATGTCCTGCATCTCTTTGTCCCATTCCTTTAGGCTTTAACACTAACCTTTCTGTTTTAGCATCCATAATATAAAGCATTGCTTTTCCGTTATAAAATCCGTTTGGAAGTGATTTATCAAAAGAGTCATAAACATATTCGATATATAATGTTGCTATGTTTTGTCCCTCTTTTATGACTGGACATTTCATAGTATAGGCCCATGTTCCCATATAATTAAGATAAGATTCTGAGATAGGCAAACCATTTACTGTTTTTTCAAAAGAAAAATCTAATTCTTCTTCTGAAAACACTTCCCCTTGATTAGAAATCCCCTCTGTTTTTCCTGCTAAAATAAGTGACATTTTTACCATTGTTTCATTTTTATGATAAGAACGAATAAATTGTTCTGGGTTTTCTATTGTGGCAATTTCTTGTGCAATCAATTTTTGAAATTCTGCTTCTTTGGTTAGGATTGCTTCAATCGTGCCTTTCATTAAATCCAAGCTTTCGCTTAAATTTTGAATTGCTGAATGAGACATTTCAACAGATACTTTTCGTGACACTGAAAATACAACTGTTCCTAAAATACAAAAAACAAATATAATAGAAAAAAGTAAAGGAATTCCTCTATCTTTTTTATTTTTGTGTTGTGTTTTTTTCATTCTTCCTCTCCGTTTCTATTGTTATATCCTAAAAAATGCACATTGACACTGAAATTTCCACATGATTATCCTTTGTACTTTTAAAAGTTTATAAAAACCCCATTATAATGTTTTTATTATACCTCCTATATTCTTTTTATGTCAATATAGTTGCTATATTTCTATCATATGTTGTATCTTTCCTATTTGGAATAAAAAAAATAAAGTTTTTCCCAAATTTAGGAGTGTCCATAAAAAGTATTTTTAAAAAGTAGTTTTTATTTCTGTTTGTCATCAGGAAAACGAAGTTTTCCATAAAAGTTTTGCCTCGCTTTTTCAAAAGCGAGTGAGGTTTGGAGCAAAGCTCCAAGATTTTAAATGCGCGTTTAGCCACTCCCCAAAATTTACTTTCATTGCATGATAAAGTAAAATATGCTATACTATAGTTGTTACTCTATGAATTCCCACTTTATTAAAATATAATTTTTATTTAGGAGATATTATGTTAGAATTAAAAGGAAAATATAATACAGCAAAAGTTTTTACAGATGTCATAGATGAAACTTCCATTTCTCAAATTATTCTTTTATTAAATCAAGAATTTATTACAGGAAGTAAAATAAGACTTATGCCAGATGTACATGCAGGTTCTGGCTGCACAGTGGGAACAACAATGACAATTACCGATAAAGTTGTGCCAAATTTAGTAGGTGTAGATATTGGCTGTGGTATGGAAACGGTAAAACTCAAAGAAAAACATATCGAATTGCAGCAACTTGATAAATTAATTTATCAAAAAATTCCTTCTGGCTTTTCTATAAGAGAAAAACCACATCACTATTTAGAAAACATCTATCTGGAAAAATTGTATTGTTATGACCATATCAATCCCGTCAGAGCAGAAAGAAGTTTAGGAACTTTAGGTGGTGGCAACCATTTTATTGAAGCAAACAAAGATAAACAAGGAAATATTTATCTTGTAATTCATTCTGGAAGCCGTCATCTTGGTTTGGAAGTGGCAAATTATTACCAAAAAGAAGGATATAAAGCATTAAATCATTGCTCCAAAAGTGATATTGATACTTTAATTACGACCTTAAAAGCACAAGGCAGACAAAAAGAAATTCAAAAAACAATCAAAGCACTAAAAAATACTAAAATAACTTCCATTCCAAAGCAGCTTGCTTATGTAACAGGAAATCTATTTTTACAATATGTGCATGATATGCAAATCATACAAGAATATGCACAATGGAATCGCAAAGCAATGATGTATGAAATTATAAAAGGAATGAAACTTCATGTTGTAGAACAGTTTACTACGATACACAATTACATTGATACCGAAACTATGATATTGCGAAAAGGAGCTGTTTCGGCAAAAAAAGGAGAAAAATTATTGATTCCCATTAATATGAGAGATGGTTCTCTTATTTGCGTGGGAAAGGGCAATGAGGACTGGAATCAATCTGCACCACATGGTGCAGGTCGTTTGATGAGTCGTTCTGCTGCAAAAAAATCTTTTACTGTTTCAGAATTTCAAAAACAAATGCAAGATGTTTATACAACTTCTGTTGGCAAAGATACATTAGATGAGTGTCCTATGGCATATAAAAATATGGAGGATATTATAAATAATATCGGCGATACAGTAGAAATTTTGGAAGTAATAAAGCCTATCTATAATTTTAAAGCAGGTGAAGAATAAATTTTTAAAAAGTCAACCATTGTGTTGGCTTTTTTTATCTACAGTTATAAAAGTTCTTTCCTACCTTTCTTTCCCCAACTTTTTTGAAAAAAAGTTGGACAAAAAACTTTGCCTTTTACAAACGGAACAGATTTTAAATTTTGGTCGTTGGTGCTCCGTTGTCGTTTCACTAAAGCAACTACTCAAGTACATTTCAAGAAAGCGTAAAAAAGTTTATTAATAGACTGAAGCCTTAAAAAAATTAGTTTTTAAGGCTTCAAAGTAAAAAAAGAAAGATTAATTATTTTTTTCTTTTTCCATCCCCCGCTTCATCATATTGGCAACAATCGCACCTGATATATTATGCCATGCACTAAAAATGGCACCTGGTACTGTTGCTAAGGCAAGAGAGGGAAAACAAGAGGCTGCCAATGTGGACGCCATACCAGAATTTTGCATACCAATTTCAATAGCAATTGCATTTCTTTTTTTCGGTGGCATTTTAATCAGCTTGCCAATTAGAAAACCTAGTCCATAACCGCAGCAATTATGTAGAACAACAACTAAAATAATCATAGCACCATTTACAAACAATTTTGCACTATTGGCATCAATCACAAAACCAATAATCAAACAAATAGCTGTACAGGAAATAAGAGGTAAAATAGATGTAATTTTTTGTGCAAAATCGCCCCAAAAATGATTTACAATTAAGCCAAGTGCAATTGGAACAATAACAATTTTTATAATATCAATAAACATTCCAACTGCATCCACCTGAATTGCTGCACTTGCACTTGTACTTGCATAAAGACCAACATAAAAAGTTGTTAAAAGTGGTGTCATAATGGGAGCTAAAATTGTAGAAACACCTGTCATTCCTACCGATAATGCAACATCTCCGCCTGCCATGAATGTCATAACATTAGAAGATGTACCACCCGGACAACAGCCAACTAAAATAACACCTACTGCTAGTTCTGGTGGCAATTTAAAAATCCAGCTAATTGCAAAGCCCAATAGTGGCATAATTAAAAATTGTGCAATTTCTCCTAAAATAATATCTTTGGGTTGTGTAAAAACGATTTTAAAATCAGAAAGTTTTAGTGTTAATCCCATACCACACATAACAATCATAAGCAAATGATTGACATTAATAATTCCACCTAAAACGGCTGGGTTTGCAATCCAGCTTGTAAAACTGTTGTCTACAATATATGCAACAATTGTTACAACAATAGCAATCGCTGCCATATATTGATTTACAAATTGTGCTAATTTTTTTAATGTATGCATATTTTTCGCCCCTTTTTATAGTTTGTTTCTATAGGAATTGTTTTTTTAAATTTGATAAAAATCAGAAGTTCTTGGGGAAACTTTTTTCACTTGTGAAAAGTTTCCCCAGGTCTACGCTTTCGCTCCGGTCGGTACAGAACAAGCGTCCACTGGACGCTTTGCACCCTCAAACACCTACCAGCTTTTTGAAAAAAGCTTGACCAAAAACTTTACCTTTTGTACACAGAACAGAGCAAAAATTTTAACCTTTGGTATTCCGTTGTCGTTCCACTAAAGCAATTATTCCACTCCCGTACACAGCAGCGAAACGAAGTTTCGCACAAAGTTCTTTGCTAAGCTTTCTTTCAAGAAAGCGTGAAAAAAGCTTGACCAAAAACTTTACCTTTTGCACACAGAACAGAGCAAAAATTTTAACCTTTGGTATTCCGTTGTCGTTCCACTACAACAGCCACTCAACTCCAACACACGGCAGCAAAACGAAGTTTTGCACAAAAGTTCTTTGCTTACTTTCTTTCAAGAAAGTAAGTTATTCTAGGACTGCGCCACGTGCTGCACTTGTTACCAATTTTCTATAACGTGCTGCATATCCTTTGACTTCTTTTTCTGGACATACCCATTTTGCTTTTCTTGCTTGAAGGGTTGCCTCATCTACAAGAAGCTGTATTTTACAGTTTTGAATATCAATTTCTATCATATCACCATCTTCTACAAGGGCAATGGTACCACCTTGTGCTGCTTCCGGACAAACGTGTCCAATGGCTGCGCCTCTTGTTGCACCGGAAAAACGTCCATCTGTAATAAGGGCAACACTTTCTCCCAATCCTCTACCACAAATTGCAGAAGTAGGATTTAACATTTCTCTCATCCCTGGCCCGCCTTTTGGCCCTTCATATCGAATGACTACAACATCACCTGGAACAATTTTTCCTCCATTAATCGCTTCAATCGCTTGTTCTTCACTGTCAAATACTCTTGCTGGTCCTTTGTGTTGCATCATTTCAGGTGCAACAGCAGAACGTTTTACAACACAACCTTCTGTTGCAAGATTTCCTTTTAAAACAGCAATTCCGCCATCTGGAGAATAAGGGTTTTCAATCGGACGAATAATTTCAGTATTTTTATTACGAACACCTTCTAAATTTTCCGCCATTGTTTTGCCTGTACAGGTCATGACAGAAGTATCTAATAAGTTTTTCTTTGTTAATTCTTTCATAACCGCATAAACACCGCCAGCACGTTCCAAATCTTCCATATAAGTAGAACCGGCAGGCGCAAGATGGCATAAATTAGGTGTTTTTGATGAAATTTTATTTGATTTCTCTAAATTCAATGTAATACCACATTCATGCGCAATGGCAGGTAAATGTAACATTGTGTTTGTAGAACAGCCTAATGCCATGTCAACCGTTTCTGCATTATCAAACGCAGCTTCTGTCATAATATCTCTTGGGCAGATGTTCTTTTTTACTAATTCCATAATTTGCATTCCTGCATGTTTTGCAAGACGTAAGCGGGCAGACATAACTGCAGGAATAGTACCATTTCCACTTAAACCCATGCCGATTGCTTCTGTTAAGCAGTTCATAGAGTTTGCAGTATACATACCAGAACAGGAGCCGCAAGTTGGGCATGCATTATTTTCATAATCTTCTACCCCTTTTTCATCTAATTTTCCGCCATGATAAGCACCAACTGCTTCAAACATATGAGAAAGACAAGTACGGTCGCCATTGTCTAAATGTCCGGCAAGCATAGGCCCTCCAGAGCAAAAAATAGTTGGAATATTGACTCTTGCAGCTGCCATCAAAAGCCCAGGAACATTTTTGTCGCAGTTGGGAATCATGACTAAACCATCAAATTGGTGTGCAATCGCCATAGCTTCTGTAGAATCTGCAATTAAGTCACGTGTCACTAAAGAATATTTCATGCCAACATGCCCCATTGCAATACCATCGCAAACTGCAATGGCAGGAAATTCGATAGGGGTACCGCCTGCTGCACGTACACCTGCTTTGACAGCTTCTGCAATTTTATCTAAATTCATATGACCTGGCACAATTTCATTATAAGAACATACCACACCAATCAAAGGTTTTTCTAGTTCTTCTTTTGTAAAGCCTGCTGCATAAAACAAAGACCGATTTGGTGCTCTGTCGATTCCTTTTGTTACATTATAGCTTTTTTCTTTCATGCTTTTTTCCTCCTCTATAATATTATAATGTCTGTTTAATTGTCTACTTGTATGATGTCATTTTACCCATAAATTTGTAATATGTCAATATTAATATTTAATAAAATAAAACGATTTCTTTTTGTATTCTTTGCTAAAGTTTGACTTTTTATCTTTTTTTTACTATAATAATGCTAGAAAAGAGATAGAAAGTTTTATGATAGAAAGGGGAGATAAATATAAGAATCCATGCAAAAAGTTTGTCCCAACAAACGGCTGACAAAATTTATGAAATGATTGTAAAAAAACATAGTTATCAACCTGGAGAAAAACTCCCCAATGAACTCATACTCTCTGAAAAATTAGGAATTAGTAGAACAACATTACGGGAAGCAATTCGTATGCTTACTTTGCAAGGTGTTTTAGAAGTGCATCGTGGAAAGGGAACTTTTGTAACTACAGAAGAAAAGATTATTGGAAATTTTGGATTCGATAATTTTGACAGGATTCGTATTAAATTAAAAGATTTATATGAAATGCGTTTACTTTTTGAGCCAAGAGTAGCAGCTCTTGCTTGTCGTCGTGCAACAAAAGAAGAAATAGAAGCAATTTGTCATCAGGGAAATGTGGTTGCACAATTGATTACACAAGGCAAAGACCGCATTGAAGCAGACCAAGAATTTCACCGCCTCATTATTGCAGCAGCACACAATGACTTTTTAAATCATCTCCTTCCCCTTATCAATCGTGCCGTAAGTGAATCCATTTTTATTGATTCCAGCAAAGGGCTTTTAGAACAGAACACTGTGCAAGACCATGCTTTAATTATGGAATTTTTGCAAAAACGAGATGAACAAGGCACTAAAAATGCAATGGAAATTCATATCCATCATGCTATTCATACTCTTAGTTTAAATAAGGAAACAGAAGCTATTTTTTAAAAAAATGCTTGAAGATATTGGTATATCTTCAAGCATTTTCTTACTTAATAATGTTTAATATTTGTTTAAAGACTGGTGTTCCAGCAACTCTCACCAATTCAAATAAAATTGCTTCATAGGTACTAATTAAAATTCCTTCCTGCATTGCTCTTTTGACAGCACCATCTTTGTTCATTTGGGTACGGGAACCAATACAGTCCTCCAATAATACAACTTGATAACCGGCATTTTGCAAGTCGATTGCTGTTTGTAGTACACAGATATGTGCTTCAGCACCACATATCAAAATATTTTTTTTGTTGAGAGAAGTAATAACTTTTTTAATTTCCTCATTTTCATAAGCACTAAAGGTAATTTTATCATATGCCTTTGTTTTTTCAGGCATATGTAATGCCTCTTGCAATATTGGTACTGTTTCGCCCAATCCTTTTTTATAATGCTCTGTTACAATGCATGGAATTTCCAAGGCTAATAAACCAGCCGAAAGTTTTTTTGTGTTTTCTAAAAGTTCTTGTTCATTTAAAATGCTAGGAATCAGTTTTTGTTGGTCATCAATAATGATACACATGGTATTTTCTCTTGTAATTCTCATAAAAATTCTCCTTATTTTATATTTTTATTAGTATAACAGATTTTACCAGCCTTTGAAAAGAAAAAATGTTAATATATTTTGTTTTTTGGGTCATACTACTTGTGTAACAAATTTTTATTTTTTTTAGGAGGATTATCATTATGACAACTGCAAACGAATGTATTAGATGTACTGTACAAAACTGTAAACATCACTGTGGCTCCAAAGATTACTGCTCTTTAAAGAGTATTCAAATTGGCACCCATGAAGCAAATCCTACTATGGACCAATGTACTGACTGTCAATCTTTTGTATTGAAATAATTTTATTTGCAAAAATCCTTTCTTACCTTCTTTGTGTACGAAAGGATTTTTGTTTTTAGAAAAAATAATGATATTTGTATAGGGTAACTGCATAAAAATTTTTGGAAAAAAATTATGTTATTTGCTACGCCACAAGCCCATTCTTTTCCTTTGCCACTCCACCACTCTGCAAATGGTTCTGCTATGATTTTATCCCATGCAATACTCATTTTTCCAGATAAGTCAGCAGTTTTCCATTCTTTACTACCCTTAAATTCTTTTACTGTACTTTCTATTTTTTCTATTCTATATTGAAACTTTTCTGCTGCTTTGGTAAGTTTTTGTCCAAAAGAAAGCGTTAAATCTTTACTCCACTGCAAAAACTTTCTAGCACTTGGCTGGAATTTATCCATAAAATCAAGCTGTACACTTTCCACTGTACTCTGCAATGCTTTGACATCACCATAAATATTGTCATTCATGATATTTGCCATTTCTTCTAATGCACCACTTGAATTTGCAACTTTATTTTTTAATTCGTCATATTCTTCGCTCACACCAGATAGCATTTTTTGCAAATCACTTAATCTTGTTTTTCCACCGATTGTACTATAATGTAAAATCCTATTATATTGTGGTGCAATCCATTTTTAAATTTGCCTGTAAAATGGGTTTTTTGGAGCAGAATCCAGCCACTTCTACAAACTTGGATTTTCCAAAATCTCCACCCGCACATACGGAAATATTAGATGAAAAAGGCGTGAAACATCTTTTAGAATATCTGGAAAAGGAGCCGTTAATGTGGAAAGTTTTAATTCATCTGGCTTTGTGCACGAACAGATATGTTCATGCTTTGCTTGATGCTGATATTGTAGCAGTCGATACACTGGAACAAAAGCTAAATTTTATGGAAGTGGGACAAAAAAAGGATAAAAAAATAAAGTTGTAGGGCAAAGCCCTACGGTCTTTTTACGCTTGCAAACGTGTTTTTGAAGGGGTGTAAAACGTCCACTGGACGTTTGTTCTGCAATGACGGGAATGAAATGGAAATCAGAGCTCTCAAGGTTTTTTAACAAACTGAGATGGAGGTTTTTACCTCCATCTCTATTTTTTTATGATTCATATAATGGATATTTATCTGTTAAAGCACGCACTCTTTTGGCAGCTTCTTCTTTATTTTTAGCAAAATCTTTTAATACCAAAGCAATAATGACACCAATTTCTTTCATATCTTCTTCTTTCATGCCTCTGGAAGTAACGGCAGGGGTTCCAATACGAATACCACTTGTGACAAAAGGAGATTGTTTGTCATTTGGTATGGTGTTTTTGTTTACAGTAATGCCAACTTCATCTAATATTTTTTCTGCTTCTTTTCCTGTGATATTTAAACTGGATAAATCCGCCAACATTAAATGATTGTCTGTACCACCGGAAACAATAGGAACACCATTTTCCATTAATGTTTTTGCTAATACAGCAGCATTTTGCACTACTTGCTGAGAATATGTTTTAAAAGAAGGCTCTAAAGCTTCTTGAAAACAAACAGCTTTTGATGCAATAATATGCATTAAAGGGCCGCCTTGGATACCAGGGAAAATTGCTTTATCAATTTCTTTTGCATACTGTTCTTTGCACATAATCATGCCACCTCTAGGACCTCTTAATGTTTTGTGTGTAGTGGTTGTCACAAAATCAGCATATGGTACAGGAGAGGGGTGTAATCCTGTTGCTACAAGACCGGCAATATGTGCAATATCAACCATAAAATAGGCGTTTACTTCTTTTGCAATATTTCCAATTCTTTCAAAGTCAATGATTCTTGCATAAGCACTTGCACCTGCTACAATCATTTTAGGCTTGTGTTCTTTTGCCAAACGGTGTAATTGTTCATAGTCTAAAATGCCATTGCTGTCTACACCATAAGAAATAAAATGAAAATATTTTCCGGAAATATTAACAGGGCTGCCATGAGTTAAATGTCCACCTTGGTCTAAATTCATACCAAGCACAGTATCGCCCGGTTTAAGCATAGCAAAATAAACAGCCATATTTGCTTGAGAACCAGAATGTGGTTGTACGTTAACATGGTCACAACCAAACAATTTTTTTGCCCTTTCTTTTGCAATATTTTCTACAATATCTACTTTTTCGCAACCACCATAATAACGTTTTGCAGGATAGCCCTCTGCATATTTGTTAGTAAGTGGAGTACCCATTGCTAACATAACTGCTTTTGAAACAATGTTTTCAGAAGCAATTAATTCAATGTTGTGCTGCTGGCGTTCTAATTCTTGTATAATAGCATCTGCAATTACACTGTCGACTTTTTGGATTTCGCTAAAATCTAACATGATTTTTCTCCTTTTTTTATTTTAAATTTTATAATTAAAATATTATTTTACCATAAAAAAATAAAAAAATCCATCTATAATTATAACTTGTCAGAATAACGGCATAAAAAATATTGTATAGAAAGAAAAAATTTAGAATCTGTTGTGTGTGCAAAAGGTAAAGTTTTTGGTCAAGCTTTTTTCAAAAAGCTTGCGAGAGTTTGAGAGCAGAGCTCTCAAGGTTTTCTACGCTTGCAAGCGTGTTTTTGAAGTGGTCTGGAGGAACTTTTCACAAGTGAAAAAAGTTTCCCCAGAAACTTCCTACTTTCGTCAAGTTCATAATAAGTCATTTTTCTATTTTTAAGCTCAAATTATTATAATTCTTACCTTTTGCACACACAACAGAACAAAAATTTTAACTACTGGTGTTCTGTTCTCATTCATCTACAACAACTGTTTAAATTCAAAGCATGGCAGCGAAACGAAGTTTCGCACAAAGTTCTTTGCTAAGCTTTCTTTCAAGAAAGCGTGAAAAAAGCTTGACCAAAAACTTTACCTCTCGCAAACGCAACAGATTCTAAATTTTTAACCGATGGCGCTCCGTTGTCGTTCATCTAAAGTAACTACTCCACTCCATCGCACGGCTGCAAAACGAAGTTTTGCACAAAAGTTCTTTGCTTACTTTCTTTCAAGAAAGTAAGTTATTCGGATTCTTTTTTCTTGCCTATGCCAAAAAAGCCTTTCTTTTTGGGTTCTTCTTTTGGTGGCTCTATCTCTTTGTTTGATAGGTTTGGCTCCTTTTTCGCAAACACTTCTTGCTTTAAAACGGGTATTTTAATGCCTTTGTTTGTACCAAATTCAATAATAAAACATTCTGCTGTAATGTCTGCAACTTTGCCAAATAATCCGCTGTTTAATAATACTGTATCACCAACAGAAATACCATTTCTTAATGCTTCTAACTGTTGTTCTCTCTTTTTTGTTGGACGAATGGAAAAGAAATAAATGACTGCAAAAATAATAACACAATACATTATAATTACAGTAAAATGATTTCCTCCAAAGGCTCCTGCTGGTGCTGCCTGCTGTGCTGCTTGTGCTGCTCCATCCACAACAGGTACTGCCGTTTCTCCACTGGATGGTATGATTGGTGTAGCAACATCTAATAAAAATAAATTCATGTTACATTCTCCTTATCTTTCTATAAACTTTATATAATATATCATTATATAAAATTTATTATCATACGTCAAGTTGCGAAGAAAGTGAAATAGAGTAACCACATAAAAAATTTTTGAGAGTTGCGGTTTTTTGTTCCTTGTGGTAGTATAAAGTAGAAAATTTTGGTATCAGGAGGACGCTATGAAAAAATTAAAAATGCTGTATGAAGGAAAAGCAAAAAAAGTGTATCAGACAGAAAAGGAAAATTTGTATATTGTAGACTATAAAGATGACGCAACAGCGTTTAATGGGCTAAAAAAAGGCTCCATTTTAGGAAAAGGTGTTATCAATAACAAAATGACAAACATTGTTTTTCAGTATCTGGCGGAAAATGGCATAGAAAATCATTTTGTAGAGGAATTAAGTGACAGAGAAACGCTTGTCAAAAAAGTGCAAATTGTACCATTAGAAGTTATTGTCAGAAATATTGCAGCAGGCAGTTTTTCCAAAAAATTTGGCGTGGAAGAAGGAACACCATTAAAAAATCCAGTTTTAGAATTTTCTTATAAAAATGATGCTTTAGGCGACCCAATGATTAATGAAATGCAAATTACAGCGATTGGCATTGCAACAGAAAAGGAATTAGAAACTATTTCAAAATCTGCTTTAAAAATCAATGCATTGATGCAAAAATTCTTTTTAGAAAAAGAAATTATATTAGTGGATTTTAAAATTGAGTTTGGAAAATATGGTGATAAAATTATTCTTGCAGATGAGGTTTCTCCAGATACCTGCCGCCTTTGGGATGCAAATACCAAAGAAAAATTAGATAAAGATAGGTTTCGTAGAGATTTAGGTGGCGTAGAAGAAGCATATCAAGAAGTTTGGCGCAGAATAAAAGAATGATATAAAAATGAAAGGAGCATACACATGAAACAACAATATCAATCTCCATTAAATACAAGATATGCCAGTAAAGAAATGTCTTATTTGTTTTCCCAAGAATTTAAATTTCAAACATGGCGAAAATTATGGATTGCTTTAGCAGAAACAGAAAAAGAATTAGGACTTTCCATTACTGAAGAACAGATAGAACAAATGAAGGCCCACCAATATGATATTAACTATGAAGTGGCAGAAGCAAGAGAAAAAGAAGTGCGTCATGATGTGATGAGCCACGTATATGCTTTTGGAAAACAAGCACCAAAAGCAGAGCCCATTATTCATTTAGGTGCCACAAGCTGTTATGTGGGAGATAATACGGATATTATTATTATGACAGAAGCAATGAAATTAATCCGTAAAAAATTGTTAAATGTTATTGCAGAACTTTCTAAATTTGCATTACAATATAAAGATATGCCAACCTTAGGTTTTACTCATTTTCAGCCTGCGCAGACAACAACGGTAGGAAAAAGAGCAACGCTTTGGCTACAGGATTTAATGATGGATTTAGAAGATATTGAATTTCAAATTAAAAAAGCAAAATTGTTAGGCTCGAAGGGTACAACAGGAACACAAGCTAGTTTTTTAGAATTGTTTGATGGAGATAAGGAAAAAGTAAAAGAATTAGATGATAAAATTGCGCAAAAAATGGGATATAGCAATTATTTTAAAGTGTCTGGACAAACATATCCCAGAAAATTAGACTCGCAAATTTTAAATGTACTTTCTGGAATTGCGCAAAGTGCTTTTAAATTTAGCAATGATATTCGTCTTTTACAGCATCTAAAAGAAATTGAGGAGCCTTTTGAAAAAAGTCAGATTGGTTCTTCTGCTATGGCTTATAAAAGAAATCCAATGCGTTCCGAAAGAATTGGCTCTTTAGCAAGATATGTGATTGCAGATGCTGTTAATCCCGCAATTACAGCTTCTATTCAATGGTTTGAAAGAACACTAGATGACTCTGCTAATAAAAGGATTAGTGTTCCAGAAGCATTTTTATGTGTCGATGCCATATTAACTTTATATCGTAATGTAGTAGATGGTCTTGTTGTTTATCCAAAAGTCATTGAAAAACATTTGAATGATGAATTGCCTTTTATGGCAACAGAAAATATTATGATGGACGCTGTAAAAAAAGGTGGAAATCGTCAGGAACTGCATGAAAGAATTAGAGTTCACTCCATGGAAGCTGGAAAAGTTGTTAAAATGGAGGGCAAACCAAATGATTTGCTGCAAAGAATTGCAAATGACACCATGTTTGGTTTGACAATGGAAGAATTAGAAAGCATTATGATACCACAGAATTTTGTGGGAATTGCGCCAGAACAAACAGAAGATTATATTAAAAATTTTGTGCAGCCTGTATTGGAAAAAAATAAAGAATTTCTGGAAGAAAAAGGAGAAGAAGTAAGAGTATAAATAAAATGCAACAAAAATGCCTTTGCGAGAATAATAAATTTTTGTAAATATTTCTTGCATTTCCTAAAAGAAAGTGCTATACTAAAAACGAGATAAATAGATTTTTATAAAAAAAGAGTGGGTGAAAACCCACTCTTAAATTTTGTTATGAGGTGAGTTTATGGCAAAAGAAAAAAATACAGAAACAAAGGTATTGGCGATTGTAGAACCAATTTTGGCAGAAAAAGCATTAGAATTAGCAGATTTGGAATTTGTGAAAGAAGGCCCAAATTGGTATTTAAGAATATACATTGATAAAGAGGGCGGCGTAACCATTGAGGATTGTGAAAGTGTAAGCCGTATATTAGAAAAAAAATTAGATGAAAAAGACCCCATTGAACAGGCTTATATTTTAGAAGTAAGTTCTCCCGGCATTGACAGACCGTTAAAAAAACCAGAACATTTTCAAAAATATATGGGTGAAATCATTGACATAAAGTTATATAAACCGTTGGAGGGTAAAAAGGAATATCAAGGGGAATTAAAACAATTTGAAAATGGTATCATCACAATTATAGATGAAAATGACAAAGAAATACAGTTTGTACAAAAAGAAACGGCTAGTGTTCGCCTAGCGGTATTATTTTAAAAAGGAGAAAATAATAAAATGGATAGAGTAGAATTTATAAATGCGTTGAACCAGATTGAAAAGGAAAAAGGCATTGATAAAGAAGTGATATTTGAAGCGATTGAAACATCATTAGTATCTGCTTGCAAAAAAAATTTTGGAACAAGTCAAAATATTAAAGTAGTTATCAATCGTGAAACAGGTGATGTTGCTTGCTATGCACAAAAAGAAGTTGTGGAAGAAGTAGAGGATAAAATGTTACAAATTTCTTTGGAAGATGCAAAAAATATTAACCCTTATTTTGTCATTGGTGATGTGATTGATATTGAAGTAACCCCTAAAAATTTTGGCAGAATTTCTGCACAAACAGCAAAACAAGTTGTGGTGCAAAAATTTAGAGAAGCAGAAAGAGAAATTCTTTATAATCAATACATTACAAAAGAAAAAGATATTATGACAGGCATTGTACAAAGACGAGAAAGAAAAAATGTGATTGTACAACTGGGAAAGATTGACGCAATTTTGACACCAAATGAACAAATTCCTTTGGAAGAATATAATTTTATGGATAGAATTAAAGTATATGTTTTAGAAGTAAAACAAAGCACTAAAGGGCCTCAAATTTATGTTTCTAGAACACATCCAGAATTAGTAAAGCGTCTTTTTGAGCAGGAAGTGCCAGAGGTTTATGATGGAACAGTAGAAATTAAAAGTATTGCAAGAGAAGCTGGTTCCAGAACAAAAATTGCTGTTTATGCAAAAGATAAAAATGTAGATGCATTAGGTGCTTGTGTGGGGCAAAATGGTTATCGGGTAAATGTTATTGTTAATGAATTGCATGGAGAAAAAATAGATGTCATTAGTTGGAGTGAAGACCCAAAAGAATTTATTGCAGCAGCTTTAAGTCCTTCCAAAGTGTTAGCAGTTTCTATCAATGAACAAGACCAAAGTGCAAAAATTGTAGTACCAGACCATCAGCTTTCTCTTGCCATTGGAAAAGAAGGACAAAATGCAAGACTTTCTGCAAAATTAACAGGATGGAGAATTGATATTAAAAGTGAAACGCAGGCAAAAGAAACAAATTTCTTAGCAGAAGAAGCAGAAAATCAAGAAAATATAGAGTATTCTGTTGATGAAGCAGAAAATCAAGAAAATATAGAGTATTCTGTTGATGAAGCAGATTCTTTTGTAGAACAAGAAGAATAATACTATGATGGATAGCAAGAAAAAGGAAGTAAAAAGGTTTTTGCTTTTTTAACAAAGAAGGGAGGTTTTTTTTGTGAAACAAAGAAAAATTCCATTAAGAAAATGTACTGGTTGTCAGGAAATGAAAAATAAAAAGGAAATGATTCGAATTGTGCATAATGAAGCAGGAGAATTTTTTTTAGATGCAACAGGCAAAAAACCCGGACGTGGTGCCTATATTTGTCCGAATATCGAATGTTTAGAAAAAGCACAAAAATCAAAGGGTTTGGATAGGTCTTTTAAAAAGACGGTTCCCAAAGAGGTTTATGAACAGTTGGCGGAGCAGTTGCGTGGTGAAATCAAAAATGAATAAAATATATTCTCTTTTAGGACTTTGTCAAAAAGCGGGTAAAATTGTTTCTGGTGAAGTTGGTTGTGAAGCAGCAATTAAAAATAAAACAGCAAAATTACTTTTACTAGCAGAAGATGCTTCTGAAAATACAAAAAAGAAATTTCAAAATAGTGCTACTTATTATCATATTCCTCTTTTGGAATTAGGTTTGAAAGAAGAAATAGGCATGGCACTGGGAAAGGAAAGCAGAGCAATTTTAGCCATTACAGAAGAAGGATTTGCAAAAAGCATTTTAAAAAAAATAAAATAAAATTATTGGAGGTGGAGCAATGCCTAAAGTTAGAATTTATGAGCTTGCAAAAATGTTAAAAATAGAAAACAAAGAATTGATTGAAAAATTAAAAGAACTAGGAATTGAAGCAAAAAGCCATATGAGCGTTTTAACAGAAGAAGATGCAGCTGTTGTGATGGAAATGTTTGATTCTAATAGCATAATTGCACAGGAAAAAAAGGAAGAACCGGAAGAAAAACAAGAGAATCAAAATCATAAAAAAGGGAAACATAAAAAACAAGATTCTCAAAAAATAGAGGAACAAATCACAGAGGAAGATGTTGGCGTAAAATATATTGGGGAAAATCCTACGGTGAAAGAATTAGCAGAAGTATTAGATAAAAATGCATCAGAAATCGTCAAGTCTTTAATGAAAAGGGGAATTATGGCTGCTATTAACCAAAATATAGAGTTTGATATGGCTGTTGCGATTGCAGAAGAATTTGATATTATTTTGGAAAAAGAGCAAGAAAAGGATATTATGGAGGAAGTATTTGGACAAGAGGAGGAAGATGACGAAAAAGATTTAATAGAAAGACCTCCTGTTGTGGTTGTTATGGGGCATGTTGACCATGGAAAAACTTCTCTTTTGGACTCCATTCGTCATAGTAGTGTAACAAGTAATGAAGCAGGTGGAATTACCCAACACATAGGTGCTTATACCGTACAAATTGATGAAAAACCCATTACTTTTTTGGATACGCCTGGACATGAAGCATTTACAGCAATGCGAATGAGAGGGGCACAAATTACAGATATTGCCGTTTTGGTAGTTGCAGCAGATGATGGTGTTATGCCACAAACCATAGAAGCGATTAACCATGCCAAAGCAGCAGGGGTAGATATTATTGTTGCAATCAATAAAATGGATAAACCTTCTGCAAATCCAGATAGAGTAAAACAAGAATTAACAGAGTATGGACTTTTAGCGGAAGATTGGGGCGGCGAAACAATTTGTGTTCCTGTTTCTGCTGTCAATAAGCAAGGCATTGACCAGCTTTTAGAAATGATTACTTTAGTAGCAGAGATGAAAGAATTAAAAGCAAACCCTCATAAAAAAGCAAGAGGTGCCATTGTAGAAGCACAGCTTGATAAAGGGAGAGGTTCTGTTGCAACTGTATTAGTGCAAAGTGGTACTCTTTGTGTTGGCGACCCGATTGTAGCAGGAAGTGCTTATGGAAAAATTAGAGCAATGACAGATGACAAAGGTAGACGCGTAAAAAAGGCAGGTCCTTCTACTCCTGTTGAAGTATTGGGACTTTCAGAAGTGCCAACAGCAGGTGATACTTTTTATGTAGCAGAAAATGAAAAACAAGCAAGACAAGTTGCAGAAAGTGTTATTGCAAGAAATAGAGAAAATTTGATTAAGGATACCCCACAAAAAGTATCTCTTGATGATTTATTTACACAAATTCAGTCTGGAAATGTAAAAGATTTGAATATTGTGGTAAAAGCAGATGTGCAAGGTTCTGTGGAAGCCGTGCGCCAAAGCTTGGAAAGATTGTCTAATGAGGAAGTACGAATCCGCATTATTCATGGTGGTGTTGGTACGATTACAGAATCTGATGTCATGTTAGCTTCTGCTTCTAATGCCATTATTATTGGTTTTAATGTACGTCCAGAGCCAGCAGCAAAATTATTTGCAGATGAAGAAAAAGTAGATGTCAGACTGTATAGAGTCATTTATAATGCGATTGAAGATATTACAGCAGCCATGAAAGGAATGCTTGACCCAGTTTATGAAGAAAAAGTCATTGGTCATGCAGAAATTCGTCAAATCTTTAAGGCTTCTGGCATAGGTAGCATTGCTGGTAGCTATGTATTAGATGGTAAATTTGAAAGAAATTGTCAAGCAAGAGTCACAAGAGATGGTATTGTTATATTTGAAGGAGAAATTGAAAGCCTAAAACGTTTTAAAGATGATGTCAAAGAGGTTGCCGCAGGTTATGAATGTGCTTTTGTATTGAAAAAGTTTAATGACATTAAAGTTGGCGACCAAGTAGAAGCCTTTAAAATGGTAGAGGTACCAAGATAAATAGGAGAAAAAATATGAAAAATAATAATAGAATTTCCCGTATCAATGATGAGATTATGAAAGAACTTTCTCAGATAATACGTTCTGAAGTCAAAGACCCACGCATTGGCTCTATGACAACAGTAATACGTGTGGATACTACAACAGATTTAAAATATTGTAAAGTATTTGTATCTGTTTTGGGCAAGGAAGAAGAAAAACAAAGTGTAATGAAAGGGTTAAAAAATGCAAGTGGTTTTATGCGGCATTTATTAGCAGAGAGAATTAACTTGCGTTTTACTCCAGAGCTACAGTTTAAATTAGATGAATCTACAGAATATGCTATTCATATGAATCAGTTGATAGAGCAGGTTGCAAAAGAAAGAGAAGCACGGGAAGTGAATCAAAATGAATAACACATTAGAACAAATCAAAAAAGGGTTACAATATTGTAATAAAGTTGCTGTCGGGGGACATTTAAACCCCGATGGTGATGCGGTTGGTGCCTGTTTTGCTTTTGCTTATGCGTTGCAAAAAGAAGGTAAAAAAGTATCCGTTGTTTTAGAAGATTTTTCAAAAAAATATGATATGATAACAGATAAAAAATTATTGCTGCCAAAAGAAGAATATGATAGCACCTTTGATGCTTTTGTAGCATTGGATTGTGGAGATAAAGAACGTCTGGGAAAAGCAAAAGCAATTTTTGATAGAACAAAATTAAAAATCAATATCGACCATCATGTTAGTAACACTTATTTTGGTGACTATAATTATGTAGATAGTGATGCCTCCTCTACTTCAGAAATTATATATCGTTTTTTAAGAGAGGAAGGAATCAATCAACAAATTGCTTCTGCACTATATGCAGGTATTTTATATGATACGGCAGCGTTTCGTCATACCTGTACCAGTCCTATGACTATGACAGCAGCGGCAGAATTAATGACTTATTCTATTCCAGCAAATAAAATTTATACTACCTTTTTTGATAATAGAACTTTTTCTGAATTAAAATTATTAGGAAAAGCGTTTGAAAAGGCAGAAAAATATTTTGATAACAATGTTATTTACACTTTTTTAACACAAAAAGATATAGAAGAATGTCAAGGCACCAGTAAAGAAGTAGATAGTGTTGTTAATTTTATAAAAGGAGTAGAGGGAATTAAAATTGCTTGTTTTATTTATGAAAAAGGGGAAAAGGAAGTAAAAGCAAGTTTTAGAGGAGAAGATGGTTTTGATGTTTGTAAATTGGCGCAACAGTTTGGTGGCGGCGGACATGTAAAAGCGGCAGGCTGCACCATTTATAGCAGTATAAATCAGGCTTGGCAGGAGATACAACAAAAATTAGCAGAATTGTTTTGAGGGAGAAGTATGGACGGTATTTTTAATATTTATAAACAAAAGGGATTTACTTCCCATGATGTTGTTGCAGTTGTACGGAAAACTATACAGCAAAAAAAAGTGGGACATACCGGCACACTAGACCCAGATGCAGAAGGCGTTTTACCTATTTGTGTGGGAAAAGGCACAAAATTAGCCGACTATATTATGAATGGGAAAAAAAGCTATCGTGCTGTTGTAACACTAGGAGTGACCACCACAACGGAAGATGCTTCTGGCGAAATAATCGAAAAAAAAGAAGTTGTGTTTGAAGAACAAACCATTCAAAAAGTAGTACAATCTTTTTTGGGCACTTATGAACAAATTCCTCCAATGTATTCTGCCATTAAAATAAATGGCAAAAAACTATATGAGTTGGCAAGAGAAGGAAAGGAAATTGAACGAAAAGCAAGAAAAATTACTATTTTTGAAATTCAAATCACAAAATTTATGCCACCAAATCAATTTGAAATAGAGGTTGTTTGTTCCAAAGGGACATATATCCGCACACTTTGTGCAGATATTGGTAAAAGATTAAAATGTGGTGCGCATATGGCTTCTCTTTTGCGCACTTCTTCCGGTATGTTTTCTTTAGATACCGCAATCACTTTGGAACAATTAAAAGAATTGGCAGAAAAAAACCAACTACAAAAAGCCTTGCTCCCTTTAGAAAAAGCATTAGAACAATATCATAGTATTGTAATCTCTCCTAAAGGAAATAAATTGTTATATAATGGAAATCCTATTGGAGAACAATTTTTTGAAAAAACAAAGGGAACAATAAAACAAGGAGAAATTATTTTAGGATATGACAGCAAAAATACATTGATTGGTATTTATAAAATCATAACAGAAAAAAATAGGCTATATATGAAGCCTTTGAAAATATTGCTTTAAAGGAGTCAAGTATGGAACATATTACAGATACAAAAATTAGGCAGCATCAACCTACAGCAGTTACCATAGGTAATTTTGATGGCTTGCATATGGGACATAGGGCTTTGATTGGGTTGACAAAGCAATTTGCAGAGGAGGAGGAGTTGAAAAGTGTTGTATTTTCCTTTTCACCACATCCCATGTTTGTTTTTGGCAAACCAGATTTTGCGCTTGTCATGGCACCTTCAGAAAAAGAATATATGATGCAACAAATGGAAGTTGATGTTTATATTGAATATCCTTTTGACAAAGAATTTTCCTCTATGACACCAGAACAATTTGCTTGTGATTTAATTTTTGACCAATTAAACTGCAAAGTTTTAATTGTAGGAGAAAATTATAAATTTGGGAAAAATCAGTCAGGAGATTATGAACTTTTACGCATTTTGGGAGAACAAAGAGGGGTAAAAGTAATTTATGTTCCTTCTGTGCTATTTGAAGGGGATAGAGTAAGCAGTACAAGGATACGGCAATGCTTAAAAGAAAAAAATTTAGAAGAAGCAAACCATATGCTAACTTCTCCCTATTTTATATTAGGGGAGGTAGTACAGGGAAAAAAATTAGGTAGAACTATCGGTTTTCCTACCATTAATATAAAAGCGCACCCTAAAAAATTATTTCCGCCAAACGGAGTTTATGCAACAAAAACGTTATACAATGGAAAATTATATCATGGAGTTACGAATATAGGGAAAAATCCCACAGTGGACGGGACGACAAAAATAGTAGAAACGTATCTTTTTGACTTTAAAAAAATGGTTTATGGAGAAATTGTACAAACATATTTTTATAAATTTATAAGAGAAGAACAAAAATTTCCATCAGTGGAAGCATTACGTCAACAAATGGAAAGAGATGCAAAAACCGCTGACGCTTTCTTGAAAGAAAGCTTAGCAAAGAACTTTGTGCGAAACTAACGTTTCGCTGCTGTGTACGGGAGTTGAGTGGTTGCTTTAGATGAACAAGAACAGAGCACCAATGGTTAAAACTGTCATTCTATTCCGTATGCAAAAGATAAAGTTTTTGGTCAAGCTTTTTTCAAAAAGCTTGTGGAGTTTGAGGCAACGCCTCAAGGTCTTTTTACGCTTGGAAGCGTGTTTTTGAAGTGGTCTGGAGGAACTTTTCACAAGTGAAAAAAGTTCCTCCAGAAACTCCTGACTTTCGTTATGTTTTCTTGAAAGAAAGCTTAAAGCTTTTGTGTAAAACTTTATTTTACTGCTGTATGTTGGAGTTGAATGGTTGCTTTAGAGGAACGACAACGGTTAAAACTGTCATTCTATTCCGTTTGCAAAAGATAAAGTTTTTTATCCAACTTTTTTTCAAAAAGCTTGAAGTCCAATGTTTTTTAACAAACGAAAATCACTGACTTTTTTAAGCCAGTGATTTTTTTATACTTAATATTCTCTATCTCTTGTGTTTAAGTCAATGATAGACATTGTTAAAAGTGCAGCAGATACTGCTAAAGATACTGCACTTAATACCAATTTTGTTATTTTCACAATAGCTCCTCCTTTTTATTTAAAATAATTTACACCAGATACAAATAATTTTTGGTCTTTTTCTCCCAGTACATTTTTATAAAGACCTGCTCCAATTCTTTCAGAATGTCCCATTTTACCAAACACTCTGCCGTCAGGACTGGTAATGCCTTCGATTGCCATTATGGAGCCATTTGGATTGTAGCGAATGTCATAGCTTGGATTGCCAGAAGGGTCTACATATTGTGTAGCAATCTGTCCATTAGCAGCAAGTTCTTCTAATACGGGCTGTGGCGCAATAAATCTTCCTTCTCCATGAGATACTGGTATAGTATAAATATCTCCTGTTTCTACACCCCAAAGCCAAGGAGATAAATTAGAAGTAATTTTGGTGTCAACTAGGCAGGAGATATGTCTGCCAATTTGATTGTAAGTCAGGGTTGGACTGTTTTCGTCAATATCTCTGATTTCGCCATAAGGAACTAAACCTAATTTTACAAGTGCCTGGAATCCATTACAGATACCTAACATTAACCCATCTCTTGTTTGTAATAAATCCATAACAGCTTCTTTAATGATTGGATTTCTAAAAGTTGCTGCAATAAATTTTCCAGAACCTTCTGGCTCATCACCTGCGCTAAATCCACCAGGAAGCATAATCATTTGCGCATTATGAATCATTTTTTCCATTTTTACAATAGTTTGTTCTAATGCCTGCAAAGATAAGTTTGCAATAACAAGAGTTTCCACCTGTGCACCAGCTTTTTCAAATGCCCGTTTAGAATCATATTCACAGTTTGTGCCCGGAAAAACAGGAATAAAAACACGAGGTTTTGCAATAGCATGTCCATGTGTTGCTTTTTGGGATATGGTATAGTTTGGCACAGAAATCGTTTCCTTGTTTGTTATTTTTGTTTTGGTTGGGAAAACGCTTTCTAATGGTGCTTTCCAAACATTTACAGCCTCTTTGATGTCAATTTCTACATTACCATAGGTAATAACGGGTTTTGCAATCGTTTCTCCCAAAATGATAGCATCCGCACCTTTAAAATCAAACACTTTGGAATTTGTTAATTCTAATACAAAGGAACCATATTCTGGTTGAAAAAAGTCTTGCTGTTGTAATTCATCATTTAATTCTACTCCTACAAAATTTCCAAAAGTCATTTTGCTAATCGCTTCTGCAATGCCGCCGCTTCTAACAGTATGGGCAGAAACACAGATACCTTTTTGAATATATTCATGTACTAAGGTAAATATTTTTTTCAAATAATCATAATCTGGTAAATGGTTTTCATCTAATTTTGCAGGTAAAAAGACTACTTTATTTCCTGGCTTTTTAAATTCTGGAGAAATAATGTTTTTTACGTTTTCATAATCTACAGCAAAAGAAACCAATGTTGGGGGAACAGTTCTATCTTCAAAAGTTCCAGACATACTATCTTTACCACCGATTGCAGCAACATTTAACTCTATTTGTGCTTTAAAAGCACCAATCAAAGCAGCAAATGGTTTTCCCCATTTTTCTGGATTGGTTCCCAATCTTTCAAAATATTCTTGAAAAGTTAATCTTGCTTTTTGATAATCTCCGCCAGTTGCTACAATTTTTGCTAATGATTCTACAACTGCAAAGACTGCACCATGAAATGGACTCCATTTTGCAATTTCTGGGTGATAGCCAAAACTCATTATAGTAGCGGTTGTGGTATCTCCTTCTAATAAAGGTATTTTTGCAGCCATTGCTTCTGCTGGTGTTAATTGATTTTTGCCACCAAAAGGCATTAATACGGTACTTGCACCAATGGTAGAGTCAAAACGTTCTACCAATCCTTTTTGACTTGCAATATTTAATTGGGTTAAATTTTCAAGCCATGCCTGTTTAAAATCAGTTTCAATTAATGTTTCTGAAACGGAAGTCTTTTTAAAGAAATTATCTCTGGTTGGCATTTTGACAAGCACATCTGTTTTTTGTGTTGCGCCGTTAGTGTCTAAAAAATCTCTGGAAATATTGACAATATCTTTTCCTCGCCAATTCATAATCAATCTTCTGTTATCTGTAACAACAGCAACTTCTGTTGCTTCTAAATTTTCTTCTAAAGCATAGCGAATAAATGCTGCTACATTTTCTTTAGCAACAACAACAGCCATTCTTTCTTGTGATTCTGAAATCGCTAATTCTGTACCATCTAAGCCATCATATTTTTTGGGAACAGCATCTAAATAAATAGTTAAGCCTTCGGCAAGTTCTCCAATGGCAACAGAAACACCACCTGCACCAAAATCATTACATCTTTTAATCATTTTGCTAACAGCAGTATTGCGGAATAATCGTTGTAATTTTCTTTCTGTAGGGGGATTTCCCTTTTGCACTTCTGCGCCGCAAGTTTCAATGGAGGAAATGGTATGTTCTTTGGAAGAACCTGTTGCACCACCACAGCCGTCACGACCTGTTCTGCCTCCTACTAAAATAATTACATCACCTGCTTGTGGTCTTTCTCTGACAACATTTTCTTTTTTTGCTGCACCAATAACAGCACCAATTTCCATTCTTTTTGCAATAAATCCTGCATCATATAATTCTGTAACTTGTCCCGTTGCCAAACCAATTTGATTTCCATAAGAACTATATCCTTTTGCTGCTTCTGTCACAATTTTTCTTTGTGGTAATTTTCCAGCAATGGTATCAGATACTTTACCAGTTGGGTCACCTGCACCAGTTACTCTCATTGCCTGATAAACATAAGAACGTCCAGACAATGGGTCACGGATAGCACCACCTAAGCAGGTTGCAGCACCACCAAAAGGCTCTATTTCGGTAGGATGATTATGTGTTTCATTTTTAAACATAATCAACCAATCTTCTGTAACACCATCCACATCTACAGGCACCACAATGGAGCAAGCATTGATTTCTTCGGATTGGTCTAAATTATCCAATAATCCTTTTTTTCTTAATGCTTTCATACCTAAAACAGCAATATCCATTAAAGTAACATCTCGTTGTGTTTCTTTTTCTCCATAGACTTCTTTTCTTTCTGCCTGATATAATTCATAGGCTTTTTGGAAAGGTGTTTTATATTTTCCATCTTCTATAGCAACATTTTCAATTTTGGTTTGAAAGGTAGTGTGTCGACAATGGTCAGACCAGTAAGTATCAATCACTCTAATTTCTGTGACAGATGGATTTCTTTTTTCGGTATCTCTAAAATATTGCTGACAAAAAATAAAATCCTCTTGGCTCATAGCAGTAGATAATTCTTGGCGCAATTTTTCTAATTCTTCGGGGTTTTTTTCAATAAAGCCTTCAAAGTCTTTTACATCTTCTGGTATATCTGTTTTTAACTGCAAGCTATTTGGTTTTTCAAGGGAAGCCTCACGGCTATCGACAGGATTAATACAATAGTTTTTAATTTTTTGCAATTCTTCTACAGAAATTTCCCCTTTAAGAGCAAACACTTTTGCAACTGCAATAGTAGGTTTTTCTGCTTGGGAAATCAACTGCACACATTGTATTGCGGAGTCTGCTCTTTGGTCATATTGTCCAGGTAAATATTCTGTTGCAAAGACATGTTCTCCCGCAGAAAAAGGTGCATCTTCATAAACATAGTCAACAGGAGGCTCAGAAAAAATGGTATTTTTGGCACTTTGATAATCTTTTTCGCTAATACCTTCCATATCATAGCGTTGCAAAATTCTTAAAGAAGTCAATCCTGTCACGCCAATATTTTCTTTTAGGTCTTCCAAAAGATGTTGCGCTTCCACATCACAGCCTGGTTTTTTTTCTACATATAGACGTTTTATTTCTTCCATAATTGTAATCCCCTTCATACACAATCTATTTTTTAATGTTATTGTAATATTGTACCATGTTATGCTACTCTTGTCACTTACTTTCTTGAAAGAAAGTAGGCAAAGAACTTTTGTGCAAAACTTCGTTTTGCAGCCGTGCGATGAAGTGGAGTAGTTACTTTAGATGAACGACAACAGAGCACCATCGGTTAAAAATTTAGAATCTGTTCCGTTTGCAGAAGATAAAGTTTTTAGTCAAACTTTTTTCAAAAAGCTTGTAGGTTGTAGGGCAAAGCCCTATAGTCTTTTTATGCTTGTACCGACTAGAGCAAAGCGTAGACTTTTGGGAAACTTTTTACAAGTGAAAAAAGTTTCCCAAAAACTTCCGATTTCTGTTAAGTTTATAATAAACTATTTTTTTATTTTTAAACTCAAATTATTATAATTTTAGAAAAATTTTTATGCGGTTCCTTTAAAAGTAAAAAAATAATTTTTAATGTTCTTGTAAATATTTTTTTGCTGCTTTATAAGCATTTTCCATTCCAATATGATAGCCTCTAATACTTCTTTGCTCATAATCTTTTATAACAGATGTTAAATATTCTTTTATTATTTCCTGTTTTGCTTCTGTTTTTTCCTGTGGAGCTTCATCCTCTAATACAATTTTATGGACATCTATTTTGGTTAATTCTGGCACAATGTCATAAGATAAATCCATCCAATTATATATATCCCACTTTGTATAGTAATTCATATGTTCCAAATTATATTTTACAACAAAAGCTCCTGGTTTTAAAATACTTATTCCTGTAACAAATAAAAATAACACCAAGAATAAATAACGATATAATTTATATTCTTTTTTATAAATGGAATAAATCACACCTATCATACTAACAGCTAACATTGCCAAAAACCAAAGCACTAACATTCTCATAATTGTCATATGATAGGCTTCTACATATAACATCATACGATAGGCAGAAGATATAATCATAATACCATTACAAATAGAAACAGCTGTTAATATAATGTCTAATACTTTACTTTTTCTAAATTTCAAATTGCATATTACAAGCATTAAAAAATTAATAATGCTTACAAAAAGTAATTCAAAAAATCCTTTTCTTGCATAAGCTGCATAAGTATACTCCTGTGGCAAATTTCCTTTTTGTGCAAACAAATATAAAATTTGAATTCCACAAAACAACACATATACAAAAAGCAAGATACTAGTAAAAGTAATTGCAATCATAGGTTCCGCTTGTTTTATTTTGCTTTCTCCAGATTCGTTTTTTGCTAATGCAGAAATAAAACAATAAAATAGCCAAAAGCCTGACAAAAATAAAAATAATACAATTATCATATTTTGAGGTAAAAACAAATTTCCCAGTAAAGTAATAATCATATTTTTAAATACATCATCTGCTGACATCAGCATAGCAACAATAATAAAAGTTAAAGGCAAACCAATTCCCAGCCCTAAAAATATATAAGACCATTTTTGTTTTTCTTTCTTTTTGCCTTGTTCTATCATATCCTCTATGGGTTGAAACAAACTTGCAATACTTCCAAAAATCAGCAGTAAAAAATTATAGAGATATGTTTTTAAACTCCATTTTCTTTCTTCATATAATTGGTGAAACATAATTACAATAAACAATACTAGAATAAGCTTTTTTTGCAAAAAATGTAAAAAATAATAATTTGTCCAAAGCATAACCACACTCAACACAAAAATCATGCCCACATAAAGTATACTACTTTTTTTTATCTTTATACCCCATTGTTTGATAATGGCAAAACAGCAAGCTAGTTGTGCTGTTGTTGCAAGCAATACGCCAAGCCCTGCTTCTATTTTATATTCTCCCAAAACATAAAAAAATGCAAACAAAATACAAGTAAGTACAAACTGCCCATAATTTTCCTTTATTTTTTGTTGATAAATTGTTTTTTCTTTTTTTGGCTTTGGTGTAACGTTTTGTGGTTCTGATTTTGGTTTTTCTAATGGTTCTGCTGCCTTTGATGGCTCTGCTTTTTGTAATTCCACTTTTTCTAATTCTTTGCTTTGTTGTTCTTCCATGCTTATTCCTCCTCTACAAATTCTAAAATATCTCCGGGCTGACATTGTAGTGCCTTACAAATATTTTCCAAGGTAGAAAATCGAATGGCTTTTGCCTTATTATTTTTTAAGATAGATAAATTTGCCATTGTAATATCAACTTCTTTTGCTAATTCCGTCAGACCCATTTTTCTTTGCGCCATAACGACATCTAAATTCACACGGATTCCCATATCTTTCCTCCTATATTGTCAAATCATTTTCTTCTTTATACTTTACTGCTTGCTGAAAAACTTTGGATAACACAAAGCTGAACAGACCTGCAATAAAAAAGATAAGAATAATGACAACAGTAGATGGTGTAATCGTATAAAAAAGTCTTATGGTGGTAGCAATCGAGGCAGCAATGCTATAGCAGCCCATTTTTTTTAGACTTGTTACATTCTGCTCAATAAAACAATTTTCTTCCAATACTGTTTGAAACATTTTTCTTAATTCTCCGATAATCAAAACAGCGAAAGCACCCGCAATAAAAAATAAAATACACATTTCTATAAAGTGGGTTTGAAATACAGAATACCATTTACCTATATAACGAAAAATGACAGGAATAGTAATACATACTAGGCAGCCACTATAATACATAAAATCCAACAGCCATTTTACATATTGTTCTAATCTTTTTTCTTTCATAGAAAAATCCCCCCTATATTTATTTTTTACTATAACACAAGTGTTTCTGTTTTTCAATATATTTTTATTGTTTTTCAATAAAAATTTTATTTTTATCAATAAATTTATCTTTTGCACATATTCTAAATTAGAACTTCTTCAAAAACACACTTACAAGCGTAGAAAACCTTGAGGCTTTGCCCTACAACCTACAAACTTTTTGAAAAAAGCTTAACCAAAAACTTTATCTTTTGCAAACGCAACAGAACAAAAATTTTAACTACTGGTGTTCTATTGTCATTCATCTACAACAACTGTTTAAATTCAAAGCATGGCAGCGAAACGAAGTTTCGCACAAAGTTCTTTGCTAAGCTTTCTTTCAAGAAAGCGTGAAAAAAGCTTGACCAAAAACTTTACCCTACAGCGACGACCGGAGCGAAGTGTAGAACAAAGTCCTCAAGGCTTCAATCTTTAAAAGTCTGTTCACCACCGCTGAAACCCTTGATTTTACAATGTTTTTTATCCTGTTTTAATTATTACAAATTTGGCAGCCAAAGCAAGTAAGAAATATAGAATGTTTCGGACATTTTTGAAAGGTCAACACTTCTTCTGCCAGCCACATAACCAGATGTTTTTGGTCAATCGTTTGCGCCAGATTAGAACCACTTAGCACAAGCACATGGATAAAAACATTTGTTAATCCGTTATTCATTTGGATATATTCGCCACTTGACTGAAGTGTAATTATATTTGCCATAAAATCCTTCTTTCTAAATTGTAAAAATATATCAACAATGATATAATCATTAAAAAAGGGAAATATTATGTTACTAATACAAAACATACAACTTACTTGGGATAAAAAAGAAAGAGGCACAAAAGGTGCAAATGCACGGAAACAATTTTCTATGGCTTACCCATTCCCACAAACAAATATATACGATAATATCGTATTACATTATCAATCTTTTTATCAATGCAAGACGAAATTTTTAAATACATTTTATTCCAAAAAAAATTTTTTCTGCTACCATTCTATAGAACAAGTGAATTTACCAAATGTTACTATTTGTCAAAGAGAAAAAGAATATGAAATCTGTTTTTCCTATCATTATGGTATTCCCTACAGGAGAGGACATAATAAAGACTATCATAATATGCAATCTCAATTTTATAGGAAAGATTGTCTTAATGAAATTGCTTTTATATTAAAACAAAATGAATATGGGCGTATGGTATGGAACGACCGTACCATAGACCTTGATACGGGGAACTGGTATTATAATATTTACATTCACAATTTTTATGTTGCAAACAAAATGCCTCAAAAAAATATTTTGGTTTCTCATACGCCTGATTTTGAATATAAACAAATGGTAATGTTATATTGATAAAAGCACTAGAATAGTGCTCAGCTTGTCAAAAAAGTCAGCCTTGAGGCTGACTTTTTTGATGTAATAGATATGGGTGATGAAAATGTTAAGAAAAGCAGAAACTCAAAGAGATGTTATAGAAATTGTAAACTTGGACAAAAAGACCATCTATTACCAAAAATAGACAAAGCGATAGACTTTACCTATTTTTATGAAATAACACAAGAATTATATTGTCATGATAATGGCAGACCTGCAATAGATCCAGTGATATTATTTAAAATGGTATTAATTCAACATATTTATAGTATTGCTTCATTATGTCGTACTGTAGCAGAAATAGAAATGAATATGGCATACAGATGGTTTTTGGGTATCCCTTTGAATGAAAAAGTACCTCATTTTGCAACAATTAGTTATAACTTTAAAAATAGATTTA
>CAJUKL010000020.1 GCA_910587195.1 uncultured Clostridia bacterium
GAATCCTCTGTAGTAGGTTCTTCTGCTTCTACTTTGTCGGAATCTTCTGTAGTAGGTTCCTCTGCCTCTACTTTGTCGGAATCCTCTGCAGTAGGTTCTTCTGCTTCTACTTTGTCGGAATCTTCTGTAGTAGGTTCTTCTGTTTCTGCTTTGTCAACACTGGTTGTAGTAGGTGCTGCCATTCTGAACATGGCTGGCTCTGCTGCAATACTTGCTGTGGCTACACCAGCTGTTTGATAATCATCACCAATTACAAATTTAGCTGTTAAAACCTGAGAATCAGCTGTTGTTATAGTAATTGTATGCTCTCCTGGTTCTATGCGCATAGTACGGTCATTAAAATTCAAGCGTATGCCTTCATATATTGTAAATTCATATCCTTCTTCATCTGTAATTGTCTCTGAATCACCATATGGTTCTAACATAAATGATGGTCTTCCTGTTAAACCTGAAATTTGAATACGATTATCAGAGGTACTAACATCATATCCAGGCTCTATTTTCTTACTAAATGTTACATAAATAAGTTGTTGTCCATAATAATCATTATATTCTACTTCAACATTTGTAATTTTTAATTTATCAGGGTCATTTGGTTCATTTGTAACAAAATCATAATTTCCAACTTTTTTATCACAGAAAGAAAGATATGCTTGATGTACACCCTCTTCATTTTCTAACGCAAAGCAAAATCTTTGGTCTTCTATTGCTGCAACATTTTCAAATAAGTTCATACCTGCATTTAATCTTTCTCTTGTACCATTTGCATAAACATCATCTGCGCTTTTTGATGTTGTATTGTCTGTAAAATCATAAGCATTATCTGGATAGAATTTATAATAAATATATCCTTCTCTGTTACCATGATTATTGATAGAAACATTGACAGTAGTATCATTAACACGTTCAATCGTAACATCAAGGTTAGGAGAAACATCTGGTAAACGTGTATCAAAACGGAAGTCTTTTTCTGAAGTTGTTCCATCTGCAAATGTTGCATGCATTGTAAGAGTATTTCCATCGTTTGGTATATAATTTGCCATCATATATACATTATATGTTGCATTATCTACTTTAGCTACTCTGCCTAAATGTAAATTACTTTGTTGAGGGCAGGTCAATTCAAAATTTTCTAATACTAATTCTTCTGCTACATCTTGGTCAAATGTTACAGTAAACCAATATTTTTCTTCCCATAGACCGCCTTTTTCATTATAATTTACTTTTATATCTTCAATTTGATATTTTCCTTCTACTACTGGTGGAAGAGTTTCTGCACTAATGTCAACTTGTTTTACAGGTGTTACTCTATCTTGTGAATCTTTTCCTACAAAGTATATTGTATAAGCTGTACCCGCTTTTAATCCGGTTATCTCTACTTCGTTTAATGTTCCTTTCATTTCTACTTCTGTTCCAGATTCTATTAACTCTTCTTCTGTTGGTTCTCCAGAAGCTTCCGCTAAAACAGCAGTATTTTCATCAACATATGCCGCTAAAACAGCTTCTTTTGCTACAACCATATAATGTAGGGTACCTGAACTGTCAGAAAGATATTGAAATTTTGCAGTAGTATCACTAATTCTTTTTGTTTTTGCATCTTTTAATTCAGCACAATCTGACCTTACTGTAAAATGTTTTTCAATTACTTTTCCATCTATGGTTACTTGTACATTGTATGTGTTGTCATTATAATATGTTGTTGTCAAAGTATAAACTTTGTTATCTGTTGTTTTCGCATCTATAATTGTCATATTTTTGCCAGCGCCAGTACATTCAATGTAAAAATCATCTACTGTTAAAGGTTGTTCTGTTGCTTTATTTAATGTAATTTTTACACTACCACTGCTGTAAGTTGTACTATATTCCACAGAACTGATAGAAAATTCAGTAGGTTGAATTGGTTCTGTTGGTTTTTCCGGTTCCGTTGGTTTTTCCGGTTCCGTTGGTTTTTCCGGTTCCGTTGGCTTTTCCGGTTCTGTTGGTTTTTCTGGCTCTGTTGGCTTTTCTGGCTCTGTTGGTGGTGGAGTTGGTTTTGGTTCTTCTGGTTCACTTGGATTGCTTGGTTTATTTGGAGTAGTTGGTGGAGTTACAACAGGTCTTTTATTGCTGCTACTAGATGAGCTAGTATTTTTACCTGATGAAGAAGTTTGGGAAGAATTACCACCAGAAATTACTTTGTCACCAACATTTGCAGAAGATACATTGCTAGAAATGGATACATTGGAATTTGGTGTTTCGATAGAAACATTTTCAGCGGAAACCTGCACATTTTCCACAGAGCCACTACCAGTTATCATTGTATCTTTTGCTGTTTCTGTAATAGTAACATTTTTAATGGTGCCTTCTGTTTGTAAATTTGCTTTTGCTGCCACTTTTACATTTTCAACATTTCCCCGTACTGTAAGTTCAACCGGGGAAGAAACGGTAACACTTTTAAAAGTTCCCTCTAAAATGGAAGTTGTTTTTACATCTGTTGTTTCAACTGTACTTCCTTGTGTTAAAATTCTAACAGGTGCAGATTTTTTCTCTACAGAAAGACCTTTTACTTTGGAATTGTGTAATTTTACAGTGTGGATACCACCGCCTCGAACAATTAGTGTACCTTTAACAGTAACATTGTTTAATTCAACATCACCTTCGCCAATACCTTCCGCTAAAATCAAGTCGCTATCAATGACACTATTTTCTAATTTGACATCTGGTGTATTGATAATAACATCTTTTCCATCACTAGAATTATCTTCTTCTGGTGCTATAGTATCTTCTGTTATCAAATCATCAATGGAGTCATCTAACAAAGTTGCGACTTGTGCACGGGAAATTGGTTCATCAGGGCGAAATTCCTTGTCAAAAAAGTCTTTATTGAGATACCCTTTTTGACTCATGCCTAAAACATATCCTTTTGCCCAATCTGCAATTTGTGCATCATCTTCGAAGTTTGTTTTTCCTTCTTCTACAGGTGTAATACCTAATGCTTTTGCTAACGTTACAACTGCTTCTTGACGAGTCATGTCATCTGTTGGTCTAGCAAGATTATCGTCTGTTGCCACAAAAGTGCCAGCTTTTACAGCCTTCAAAATAGATTCTGTGTAAAAATCTTCTTCTTTCAAGTCTGTAAAGGTATTTTCTTGCATTTCGGTGTAATCCATCATTTTATCAAGAATTACAGCCATTTCTCCTCTTGTTATCATTTCATCAGGACGGAATAAATCATCATGATAGCCGGTGAGCACATTTTTATCACTCCAAGTTGTGATAGCACTCTCTGCCCAATGTCCTTGTGTGTCCTTGTAATTGCTTGCCCATACAATGTTTGAGGAGGCTAGCATTGCACTTAACAATATACAAGTTGCTCTTAATTTCTTCAAATTCATCTCTCCTTTTTTGTGTGCAATTATATATATATAATTGAAACAGGGCATTATGCCCTGTTTCATTGTTGTATCATTCATAAAAAATCTTGTATATTGATATGTAATTAGTATAGTACAAATATATTGACAAAACGAATGAGAAAAATACAGTTTGCCCCTTTTTCTTATTCTACAATAATTTCCTCCTAATTTCAAGAAAAATATAACAATTTTATAAATATTACTTTGTTTTCCTAAAAAAATTATTTATTTATGACATAAAAAGCACTTTATTTTATTAATGATGCATAAAAAATACTACTTTTCTATGATATGAAGTGTGTACTCAGATTGTTCCAATGCAAAAGCGTCTGCAATGTCTTGCGTCACATAAATCTCTTTTTTATCTGTAATAAAAATAGCAGAAAAATCATCTGATTTTTTCCATAAATCGCTGCTTTTTTCCATTCCCATTATCATAAAAGAAGTAGAAAGTGCATCAGCCATAGTTCCATTTTTGCTTATAATGGTAACAGAAAGCAAACCCGTTTCTGCTGGTCTTCCCGTTTTGCTGTCAATGATATGATGATAACGTTTGTCATCCTGCTCAAAAAAACGCTGATATACACCTGATGTAATGACAGAACAATCTTCTACACTTAAAATACCAGCTAGTTTTTCTTCCTCTAAAGGGTCTTGGATTCCAATTTGCCATTTTTTATGATTTTCTTTTTTTCCAATCACAGAAACATTCCCGCCCAAATTAAGAACAGCGGAAGTGATTCCCTCTTGTTTTAATATTTCATTGATTTTATCAGAAGCATAACCTTTTGCAATTCCTCCTAAATCAATCGCCATGCCTTGTTGTTCCAGCAAAACAGTATTATTTTCCATGTGTATCTTATCATTATTTACAAGCTGTAACTTTTGCTGTAACTCCTCTGTAGAAGGTACCTTTTTCACTTCTTCTGTAAATCCCCATGCTTTTACAACTGGTGCAATCGTAATATCAAATGCGCCATCTGTTTTTTGATAAAATTCTTTTGCTTTTTGTATTAAATAAAAACTATCCTCTGACACAGGTATTGCTGATTGTCCTGCATTTTTGTTAATTTGCGCTATTTCACTTTGCTCTAAAGTAGTTGAAAATAATTTTTCTAATTGATTGATTTCTTTTTCTGCTTTTAAAAGGGCTTCTCTCCCATTTTCTCCACTTGCTTTTAAATCAATAAAAGTATCCATAGCAAATAGTTGTATTTCTTCCATTTTTTGCTGCCTTTGACAACCACAAAATAAAGTGCAAATAAAGATTAAAATAAAAATATATTTTTTCATAAAAATACTCCTTTAAAAGAAGCTTCCTTCTAAAAAGAAAGAAGCTTTTTCTATTTCATTTATAAAAAAAGGGTTAGTCAAAGTTTTAAGATTTTGGAAATAAATTTGTAAAGTCAAAAGTTGCAAAATAATCTTGTGGTGTTTCTGCCCTTCTAATTAACTGGCTTGTCCCATCTTCTTTTAAAAGCACTTCCGCAGAGCGCAATTTTCCATTATAATTATATCCCATTGAAAAACCATGCGCACCTGTATCATGAATAACTAAAATATCTCCAATATCAATTTTAGGAAGCATACGGTCAATAGCAAATTTATCATTATTTTCACAAAGTCCACCAGTAACATCATATTTATAACGACATTCTGCCGTTTCTTTTCCTAAAACAGTAATATGATGATAAGAGCCATACATTGCTGGACGCATTAAATTTGCAGCACAAGCATCTAAACCAATATATTCTTTATAAGTATGTTTTTCATGGATTGCTTTCGATACAAGACAACCATAAGGTGCTAGCATAAAACGTCCCATTTCTGTAAAAATAGCAACATTTCCCATTCCTGCTGGTACTAAAATTTCTTCAAAGGCTTTTCTAACGCCCTCCCCTATTGCCATAATATCATTTGGTTCTTGGTCTGGGGTATATGGTACGCCAACACCACCAGACAAATTGATAAATTGAATATCTGCACCTGTTTCCTCTTTTAATTCCACAGCAGTTTGAAATAATATTTTTGCTAATTCTGGATAGTATTCATTTGCCACAGTATTACTTGCTAAAAAGGCATGGATTCCAAAATGTTTTGCACCTTTTTCCATCAGTTTTAAAAATCCTTTTGTCATCTGTTCTCTTGTAAAACCATATTTAGATTCACCAGGTGTGTCCATAATGTCATTATTAATTTGAAATAAACCACCTGGGTTAAAACGGCAGGAAATAGTTTCTGGAATTCCTACCAATTTTTCTAAAAAATCAATGTGTGTAAAATCATCTAAATTGATAATTGCGCCTAATTTATTTGCTAATATAAAATCTTCTTCTGGTGTCACATTAGAAGAAAACATAATTTCAGAACCAGTAATGCCTACTGCTTCTGATAAAAGTAGTTCTGTATAAGAAGAACAATCTGCTCCACAGCCTTCTTCTTTTAAAATTTGAAGAATGGCAGGCGTTGGTGTTGCTTTAACTGCAAAATATTCTTTAAATCCTTTATTCCAAGCAAAGGCTTTTTTTACTTTTCGGGCATTTTCTCGGATTCCTTTTTCATCATAAAGATGAAAGGGAGTAGGATATTGTTTTATCAAATCTTCTGCTTGCTGTTTTGTAATAAAAGGTTTTTTCATTGTTTTATTCCCTCACTCTTAATATATTTCCTAAAATAAAATTATAACAAAACTTTTTTTTGTTTGCAATCAAAAAGTTATTTTCATTCTGATATTGCTGGGATATAATAAAAGAAACAAGGGGGCTATATTCAATGAATAAAAATAATGCAAAAATTAAATTTTTGCTTTCTGATTTTTTAAAAACAATTTGTATTTTTTTTATTGCGACACTTCTTGCTTTTATATTGGTTCGGGTTTCTGCACTTTATGATAATATTTTTAGTGTTTATATTCTTGCTGTTGCTTTAATTTCTGTTGTAACGTCTGGTTATAAATGGGGTATTTTTTCCTCTGTTTTAGGAATATTTAGTGTCAATTATTTTTTTACCTATCCTTATTATGCCATTAATTTTGTATTGGCAGGTTATCCGCTTGCCTTTTTAAGTATGTTGGTTATTTCCTCTATTATCAGCACCTTAACTGTAAAAATTAAAAAGCAAGCACTTTTGTTTGCCAAACGAGAAAAACAAGCAGAAGCGTTACACGATATGACTAAAAGGCTTTTAACAGCAACCGGTATGGACAACATCCGAACCTTAGCATTAGATTACTTTAGCAGTTCTTATGATTGCAGTGCTATTATTTATTTTGGAAATCCTTTAGAGGAACAAAATTATGATATGAAACTGCTGTCATCAAAACATGAGGATATACTAAAACAAACTACAGAGCAAAATGTTGCCCAATATTGTTATACTTCTTCCACTATTGTAGGAGCAGAAACAAATTGTCATGCAGAAGCCAAAGGAACTTACTTCCCTATTTATACAGAAAATTGTGTTTTAGGTGTTGTTGGTCTTTTATCCGAAAAAGAACACCTTTCAGAAACATTAGACTTTTTAGGCATTATGACATCACAACTGATACTAGCGATTGAAAGACAAAATCTTTTTGAAAAACAGCAAAAAATATTAGTAGAAACAGAAAAAGAAAAAATGAAAAGTAATTTATTACGTGCCGTTTCTCATGATTTAAGAACGCCGCTCACTTGTATTGTACTTTCTGCAACAACGCTTTTAGAAAACAATTTAGAAAAGCAAGAAGCACCAAAATTGCTAAATGATATTATACAAGATGCACAATGGTTAATACACATGGTTGAAAATCTTTTAATTGTTACACGCATTAACAATGAGCATGCTATTATTAAAAAACAATATGAAGCAGTTGAAGAAATTATTGCAGCAACCATTTCCAAAATAAAAAAAAGATTTCCAGCCTGCCAAATCAAGGCTACTGTCCCAGATGAATTTATTATGATTCCAATGGACGCAACTTTAATTATGCAAGTTTTAATCAATTTATTAGAAAATGCAATTCGACATTCTCAGAGCTCGGAAGCTATTTTATTAAATGTAATTTATACAGAACAAGAAGCTATTTTTTCTGTCAAAGATAAAGGAATTGGTTTAACAGAAACACAAACCATTTTTGACGGAATACCAGTTGAAAAAACAGGAGATGCGATTCGTGGCATTGGAATTGGATTGTCTATTTGCAAATCCATTATTTTAGCGCACAATGGCAGTATTTCAGCCGAAAATAATAAAGATGGTGGTGCTACATTCCGCTTTACACTACCAAAAGGAGAAGATAATTATGGCAAGTAAATTAAAAGTTTTAATTATAGAAGATGAAATTGCAATCAGTAATTTTATGATTAGTACCTTAAAATCAAATGGTTATACAGCATTACGTTCTGCAAATGGAAAAGATGCCCTTCTAATGATTGCTTCTCACTGTCCTGATGTGATATTATTAGACTTAGGACTTCCTGATATAGATGGCTTGGAAGTATTAAAAGAACTGCGGAAATGGTCTTGTATTCCGGTTATTGTTGTTTCTGCCCGTGTCAATGAAGAAGAAAAGGTGGAGGCTCTGGACGCAGGCGCAGATGATTATATTACAAAGCCTTTTGGTACTTCCGAATTATTAGCAAGAATCCGGACAGCCATCCGCCACACTTCTAACAATACAATTTATAATGATAAATTTTCTGTCAAAGGACTTTCCATTGATTTTGGAAAACGCCTTGTTATTGTGGAAGGTAAAAAAGTACATTTGACACAAATTGAATTTAAAATTGTTTCTCTTTTGGCAAAAAGTCAAGGTAGAGTTTTAACCTATGACCAAATTATTGCAGAACTTTGGGGCCCTTATGCCATCAAAGATAATCAAATTTTAAGGGTAAATATGGCAAACATTCGAAGGAAAATAGAAAAAAATCCTGCGGAACCCCAATATATTTTTACAGAAGTTGGTGTTGGCTATCGTATGATAGATGAGTAAATAAAAGAGGTGATAAATTTGTGGGGAAAAGGGAAAGATTCTGACTATTGGAGCATGGCAATACAAATCTTACAAGAAAATCAATATGATGTTTTTATGTGTCCCTATGATAATGGTAATATTTATTGGGAAGCAAGAAAATATATTGATGAAAAGCACACAATTTATAACAGACTTATATCAGATAATATATTAGCAGTAGTAGGTTTAATGCAAATATTACCTGATTGGGCATCTGGTAAAGAATTGGAAGAAGATTACTATAAAAAGATTTATGAAGAAAGTAGATAAAAATATGATAAATGTTAATCTTACTGATGCTGGAAATACATATAATTATGCACTGCAAAAAATATATGAATGGGGATATATTGTTTCAGTAGTAACAGAAACAGAATCTTTAGATGACCATACATATTATTATGCTAAAAAAAATGGGGAAACTTATTTAGAAACAAGTCCTGTAAGATTGTTAGGTCTTTTAACGATTATAGAAAAATATGGACAAAATTGGAAACAAAGAAAAACTGTTCCCCATCGTTATTCCTTACAACAAAATGAAATGGAGGACACTGAATATGAGGAAGATAAGGAGGACTAAGTAAGATGGAGATGGTTAAAGTATACAACAAATACAATAAAAGTATTAACCTGTTACTCAAATGGGGGTATGAAGTTTTTATCAGCAATACGAATGAAAACGACGAAATTTATTTTGATAACTTTATGTGGTTAGCACAAAAAGACGGGAAAATATATGCAGAAAAAAATCCCTTAAGATTAATAGGAGTAATTACCCTTTTAAAGGAATATTCTCCAGAAGAAGCAACAGAGGATTTCACAGAAGAAGATTTTGATATACTTACCGAAAGCTATTTATTAAAACCATTTGAAAAAAAATAAACTTGTTTCATATTTTTTAATTAAAAATAAGGAGGTAATTTTTATGGTTTCAGAACAAAGAATCTTTGGTACTACTTTAGCAGGTGAAACAGTGCACTGTTACAAACTTTATGGAAAGGAAAATGCTTATGTAGAACTTTTGGACTACGGCGCAAGAATCCATTCTATTTGTGTCCCAGATAAAAATGGTGTATTGCGAGATGTTTCTTTAGGATATGACAATATAGAAGGTTACGAAACAAAAACAGCATATCTTGGTGCAACGATTGGACGTGTTTGTAATCGTATTGGAAATTCTGCTTTTACACTCCATGGAAAAACCTACTCTCTTTATGCTAATGATGGTAAAAATCACTTACATGGCGGAAAAGTTGGGTTTGATAAAAAAGTTTGGAAATCGGAATTGCAGGACAATGCTGTTACTTTTACTTATGTTAGTCCTGACGGAGAAGAAGGTTATCCAGGTACGCTAACAGTTTCTGTTACATACACTTTTGAAGATAATAAATTAACAATTATCCATAAAGCAACCACTGACAAAGATACTGTTTGCGCACTTACTAATCATGCTTATTTTAATTTAAGTGGTTATGATGGTGGAGATATTCTTGACCATGTTTTAACACTTTATGCGGACAGTTTTACTAAAGCAGATGCGGAATCTATTCCACACGGCGAAATTGTAGCAGTTGCTGGTACTCCTATGGATTTTACAACACCAACGCCAATTGGTAAAAATATTAACAGTGATTATGAAGCAATTCGTTTTGGAAAGGGTTATGATCATAACTGGGTTTTAAATGGCTCCCCTCTTGCCGCTTCTGTTTATGTGGAATCAACAGGGATTCAAATGGATGTAGCAACTACATTGCCTGGTGTTCAATTTTATACTGCTAATTTTTTAGATAATTCTAATGTGGGGAAAAATAATATTGTTTTGTCTTATCGTTCTGGTTTTTGTTTGGAAACACAATATTTTCCAAATGCTATTAATGTAAAGGAATTTGAACAGCCAATTTTAAAAGCTGGTGAAACTTATTTACATAAAACAAGTTATCAGTTTTTGATAAGAAAATAGAATAGTATAAAAAGCATTTCTAAGTTTTTGAAGTGCTTTTTTTGTTTTGTTGTTTGGTTTTGGTGTTTTGTGTAACAATCTGATTTCGACAATTATTAAAAATGATATTTATTGTAATGTTATTATTGCTTATTTTCCCATAGTGAAATATAATAATAAAAAAGAAATGAGGTGAATAACTATATTAATTTCTATTTATCAAAATAATCTTCAAATGCCAATTATATCTTATCAGGAAAAAATTTTTTTACCACGTATTTACTCTACAAATTTAGGAGATACCATATTACATTTTGTAAACAAAAAAGAATTACCTTTTTCAAAAGAACTTTTTTATACCACGGAGGAACAAATGCAACAACTACACTCCTTATTTTTTGAAACAGTAAATTTACTTTCTCAAAATTTACATTTACAAAAAAGTCCTTCTGCTTCCTTTCGAGGCTTACCTATTTTGAACGAATTACAAAAAAAGAAAAAGTTATCTTTTTCTATCCATTATGAATATGAGCCATCCGTTGGCTTTATACAGGTATATGACATTCATACTTTACAGGAAGCACTTGTTGTAGAACTAATTGAATATCAAAAATTTGTAGAATGTTCTGTTTTACCACCTTTAAAAATATGTCCACAATGTCAAACTTGCTTTACTAGCAAAAGAATTGATGCTTTATTTTGCTCTCAAAATTGTGTAGAAAAAAATTTTAAAAAGGAAAAAAAGAAAGATATTTATTATAAAAAATATCGAAGTTTGCAGCAATATTATAATAAAAAAATGAACCAATGGTGTCAAAAAAATCCCCCTTCTACGGAAACTTATAAAAAGCAGTATGCACTTTGGCAGGTATTGGCAAAAAGAGAATATGAAAAATTGCCAAATTTAGAAAAAGAAGATTTGCCTGATATTAACGCTTTTGTCAAAAAATTAAAAGGATATTGGACTATCGCTACTGTAAAAACAAAACCACCAAAATAAAAACACCATCAAAGTTTTTTGCTACACTTTTCTGAAAAAAAGCATAAAAAAGAACCCTATCTAAAAAGATAAGGTTCTTTTTATTATTTTAATTATTGAGCATCTACTTTAGCCATATGTTGAATCAAATCAACAACTTTGTTGCTATAGCCCCATTCATTGTCATACCATGAAACTAATTTTACAAAATTGTCATTTAATGCAATACCAGCTTTTGCATCAAAGATAGATGTATGAGGGTCACCCAAGAAATCGCTAGATACTACATCATCTTCTGTATAATCTAAAATACCTTTCATTGAACCATTTGCAGCTTCTTTAATTGCAGCTTTGATTTCTTCATAAGTTGCTGGTTTTTCCAAACGGCATGTCAAGTCAACAACAGAAACATCAATTGTAGGAACACGGAAAGACATACCTGTCAATTTGCCATTCAATTCAGGGATAACTTTACCAACTGCTTTTGCAGCACCTGTAGAAGATGGAATAATATTTGCAGAAGCAGCACGTCCACCTCTCCAATCTTTTTTAGATGGGCCATCCACTGTTTTTTGTGTTGCTGTTGTAGAGTGAACTGTTGTCATAAGACCTTCTACTACACCAAATTTGTCATTGATAACTTTGGTTAAAGGAGCAAGGCAGTTTGTTGTACAGGAAGCATTGGAAACAACTTTCATATCTTTTGTATATTTATCGTTGTTTACACCCATTACAAACATAGGAGCATCAGCAGAAGGAGCGGAAATAACAACTTTTTTTGCACCGCCTGTGAAGTGAGCAGAAGCTTTATCTGTTGTTGTAAATACACCAGTAGATTCTACAACATATTCAGCACCTGCTGTTGCCCAAGGAATTTCTTTAGGATCCATGCAGTTAAATACAGTTACTTCTTTGCCATTTACAACCAATTTGTCGCCTTTGATTTCTACTTGACCTGTAAAACGACCATGAGCAGAATCATATTTCAGCATATACACCATATAATCTAAATCAATAAATGGGTCGTTTACTGCAACAACTTGTAAATCTGTTCTGTCCAAAGAAGCACGGAACACAAGTCTACCAATACGTCCAAAACCATTAATACCTACTTTTACCATTTTTAAATTCCTCCTCTTTTAAAAAAAGTTGGCATATTTTGCTATGCCTTTTGCTTTTTTAGTATACCACAAATCATTGATTTAATAAACTAGATTTCTTGTTTTTTTGCAATACAAAAACGGTACTATTTTAAACTCTTTTTTATTTTTTTGTCAAAATGCCAATAATAAACAAGGATTTCCTTAGTAATTCTGTTATAATATGACAGCACATATGTTCCATTTCTTATTTTTTCTTTTTTATTTCATACAAATTGATAAAAAAATGGGCAGCTTTTTCTACTTACTTTCTTGAAAGAAAGTAAGCAAAGAACTTTTGTGCAAAACTAGTGTTTTGCTGTTGTACAGGGAAGTTGAACAGTTATTGTAGTTGAATGAGAACGGAGCACCAGCGGTTAAAATTTAGAATCTGTTCCGTGTGCAAAAGGTAAAGTTTTTGGTCAAGCTTTTTTCAAAAAGCTTGTAGAAGTAAACATAAAAATTTGAGGAAACCTTTGTTTCCTCAAATCTGACTTTTGTAAAATTATATGTATTATTTTGTTTTCTTTAATGGACTAATTCTAATTTTATCAGTGTCAAAACCGGTTTTTCTTTTCACAATATCTTCAATTTGTGCTACTTCTGCTTCTGTCAATTCTTCTTTGTCTACTACAACATCTACTGTTTCATCATCAATGCGCACATAAGCTTCTTTAAATCCCTTGGATTCAATCATTGCTTCTGCAGCAGTTTCTTTTTCAATTCTTTGCTGCAATTCCAACATATTATCTGCACAAGCAGCTTTTTGTTCTCCATCTATGCTTTCATTATTCATCATTTCTGTCAACATATCTTTTTGTTTTGCTCTTGCTTGCTCTCTATCTAATTTTGCTTCTGCAAAAAAAGTTCCTGCATTTTCATCTGCATTTACAAAAACTGCTGCACCATCTCCTGTTGTTGTTGAAGCCTCTGCCACCTCTGCTGTAATAGGGTCTAAATCCTCCATGCTTCCCTCTGCCATTTCAGAAGGGTCTGTGTCTGGTAATACAGAAAAATCATCTAACAATGCCATTGCATCACCTTCCTCATTTAATGACATTGCTGTTTTGGTTCCTTCACTTGCCCTGCTTTCTGTAAAATTCAAATAGCCTGCTACTGCCACCATAACCGCTAATGCTGTTACAATCACTTGATTTCTTTTTACTACAAACATATTTTTCTTCCTCCTCATTTCATTTTTAATACTGCCACTTTGTGGGCAGGTACATTAAAAAGGGCTTGAGATGCCTCTGACAACATTTGTGCAATCCGTGCATCATCTCCTCCTTGCGCGACAATCACAATTCCTTCAATTTCGGGCATAGTTTCTTGTATAATATAGGGTGTTCTACCACCTCTGTTATCTTCTGTCATTACAACTGTATTTTCTTCCTTTTGTGCTTGTGTTTTTTTTTCGCCTTCTTCAGAAAGAGAATACTCTTTTCTTTGCTCTTTTGCCAAAACAGACGCTTTTGTATTTTTTACTGTCACCATAACTTTTACTTGTCCTACCCCTTCCATATTAGAAAAAACAGATTCTAGCCTTTTTTCTAATTCTTTTTCTATACTACTTTCTTTTTCCTCTTTATTTTTTTGTTCTATTTGCATTTCCGCTTCTGGTTGTGGAGCAGGCTCTATTAAAATATGGCTCATCAAAAGAAGTAAAACGCCGATTAAAAATGCAGTAAACAAGTTGATACGTGCTTTTTTATTTTCCGGACGAAATAACTCTTTTGCCCAATTTTTTTTATCCAAAGTATCTTCACCTCTTTAGCTGCCTTCCATCAAAATCTCCCCAATATTATATTTTTTTTCCATATATTGTTTCATCTCCTCCCCTTTTTCGCAGACATCTGTAAGTTTAAGTATAAATTCTCCCTTTTCTATTTCCACTTCTACCACAGTATCTGTATGAAATTTATCTTGTAATTCCTCTGTCCATTTTTGACCTAATTCCTTTTTATAAATATCTAATATCATTTCCTCTCCCCACTGTTTTTGTACATCTTCTTTTGCCCAAACAGACAAGGTTTTTTGTATCGTTTTTCCTTCAAAATCTGTTCCCAGCAGGGAAAACATTGGTTTTAAAACAGCTGTCAGTAAAAGCAGTCCTAGTACAAAATGCAGATATTTTTTAAAATTATTTTCTGGCATAAGCAATTCTGCAAATGCCGCAAACAATGTAAATACTGCTATGTTTTTTATATATGCGGAAAAAGCTTCTAACATTCCTATTGCACCCTTCTTTCTTAAAAAAATGTTAACAGCAGTATACTAGAAAATAAAAACATACATTCTGTCAAAAATAACGCTCCAAACAATAAAGCGGAAAAGTCCCCTGCCCCACCAATACATTTGACAAGTCGTGCTTCACAAATCGGCTCTGCTAATGCAGCTGTCACTTTATAGAGTAATATCATAATTGCTAAACGAATCAAAGGAACTGCACACAATAATGCTAAAAAAATAACAGTTGTTAACAAGGTTCCCCCTCTTATCATTCCTGTTAATGCTGCTGCAGTATCTACAGCTCCTCCCATAACATCCCCTACTACCGGAACAGCTGTCACAACTGCTTTTGCTGTTTTTCCCAAACCTTGATTTACAATACCTCCTCCCAATTTTTGCAGAGAAAGCAATACCATAAACAAAAATGCAATTCCTTTCATACCCCAAGCAATCCCCTCTTGAAATAGTTTTGTAAAACGGCTTAACATTGGTCTTTCTGATAGATTGTTAATCATCTCCAAGGATGCCGCCATAATAATTGCTGGCAAAATGGCATTGCAAATCATATTTGTCAATATCCCAGCACCTGCCATAACTGCAGAAGGAGTTACTGTTTCGTAGCTTCCAGAAGCAATAGATAATGTTACAAAAACTGGCATCATTGCCTTAAAAAAAGTTTCAATCTTTTTTACTGTTTCTCCAACCATATCTGCTTGTCTATAAAAAGTTGCTGTAATCACAACAATCAGTACCATATAACAGACATAAAAGCCCAACTCCCCTACAGACTTTCCTTGAAAAGAAGAATTGATATTTTTTAAGATGGCGCTTAGCAATATCACAAAAAGCATTTTTTTAATCATAGAAATTTGTGTTGTCATTTCTCCTACCATTTTTTTTAGCAACAGCAAAAGCAATTCTTTCCCATCTATAAAACTTCCTTTTTCAACAGATTGCTGTATACACTCCTGAAAAGAAGGTAAATTTTCTTTTTCCCAAATTTCTTTTATCTGTCTATCTACATCATACAAAGGTAATTTTTCAATTTGTTCTGTCATCATTTCTTGCTCTGCTTTTACTACTATTGGAAAAGCAAAATACAAAAAAATAACACACAACAAAATTGTTTTTTTCATTTGTTTTTCCCCCTTATATCAAACCCATCACCACATCTAACAAAGACAGTAATACAGGCGCAGAAACTACCATCATCATAATTTTTCCAGCAAGTTCAATTTTTCCAGCAATACTTGTTTGCCCTGCATCATTACATAACTGCATACCAAATTGTGCTAAATATGCAATACCAGTTACTTTTAATACAATCACAAAATACCCTTGGCTAACACCTGCTTTTTCTGCTGTTTCTTCCAACAATGAAAGTAACATTTCCAATCTACCACAAAGCGATATAAAAATTAAAACACCTGTTGTTACGGCTATCAAAAGACTTATTTCCGGTCTTTGTTCTTTTATCATAAGGGTTAAGATGGTTCCTACTAAACCAACTACTACAATTTGCGCCATATTCACAGCTAACACCACCTTTTAAATTTGAAACAAGGTTTGTACTGTTTCAAATAATGTGCTGATATATTGTATGACCCAAAATAATACTACAACCAGTCCTGCTAAAGTTGTCATCATAGCCTGTTCTTCCCTACCCGCCCGCACAAGTACCTGATTTAACACTGCTACCAAAATACCAACGGCTGCAATTTGAAACACAATATGAATATCCATACAATTCCTCCTTTATTTAAACAATTAAAACCCTACAAGCTTTTTGAAAAAAGCTTATCTTTTGCAAACGGAACAAAGAAGTTTACTGACAGACTGAATCTTTTTTCCTCAACTTTTTTGAAAAAAAGCTGTACAAAAAACTTTATCTTCTGCACACAAAACAGATTCTAAATTTTAACCATTGGTGTCCTGTCGTTCAATCACAGTAGCCTTTCAACTGCAAAACGTAAGTTTTGCACAAAAGTTCTTTGCTAAGCTTTCTTTCAAGAAAGCGTCAAGAAAGTGTTAAGAAAGTAAGACGATGATTAACATTCCACATAAAACTCCCATGCTGGGATATAATTTTTGTTGCTGTTTTTTATTTTGTTGTAACTCTAGCAAAGTGGTTTCTATGTACTGTAAAAGTAATTCTATGCTTGCTTTTTGTTGCGCGATGTCTAAATATCCTATAGATGTTCCAAATCCAATTAATGCATCAATATCCGGTTTTTCTAAATATGTTTTTTGTTGCCATGCTAAAACAGATTGTTTCCAGATTTCTTCTCCCTTTTCTCCCTGCCTTTGTTCCATTTCCTCCGCTGTTTTCAAAAATAAATTACTTAACATATTTTTTTGTTGAAAAGCAATCTTTTGAAATGCTTCTGGTAAAGGTGTTGCTAAAAAAGTAATCTCATTTTTTAAGGTTGTCATTCCTCTTTGTATCTGCTCTAATTCTTCCATACGATAGACAATCTTTTTTCCAAAACAAATTCCAGTAATCGTACAACTTAACATTACAATAAAAGCACCTAATATTTTTAAAGTTATCACGTTTCATAAATCATCTCCAAGTTTTGATTATATATATTTTTTATCTCCCCTGTCTTTTTCCTGTCAGATAAAACAAAAATGGTATGAAAAACGCCATCTGTTAGCATTTCCCCTAATATTTTTCTTTTTTTAACCTCTTTTAAATCATTCCCATGCACCGTGCAAAGTAACTGTATGCCTGCATTGACAATACTTTCTATGGCAAGAAAATCTTCTTGTTTTCCAATTTCATCTACTGCAATAATTCGTGGTGCCATACTTCTTATAAGCATCAACATTCCTTCTGCTTTGGGACAACCATCTAAAACGTCCGTTCTAATACCTATATCATTTTGTGCAATTCCTTGGTAACAACCTGCAATTTCTCCTCTTTCATCTACAACTCCAACAGTTTGTCCTAAAAAAAGCCCTTTTTTTCCATTACTAAGTTGTCGCACCATATCCCTTAACAAAGTTGTTTTTCCACAAGCTGGTGGGGAAATTAAAAGAGTATGATAAAACTTTCCTTTCTGCACCGCATATTGTAATGCAAAATCTGCACAGCCTTTTATTTCATGCGATATTCTAATATTTAAAGCACTAATATTTTGTATAGTTTTTATAAAACCATTTTCAACAACTACTTTTCCAACAATGCCAATTCTATGCCCTCCCTCTATTGTTAAAAAACCATTTTTTATTTCTTCTGAAAAAGCATACATAGAATATCTGCTTGCCTTTTCAAGGGTATGTCTTATGTCCTCACTATTTGGAAAATAGGCTTGTTCCATATTTTGAGTAATTTTCCCATCTCTTTTTATAAAATATTCCTTTTTTTTGCAAAACAGCAAAAGTGGTTTGTTTACTCGGATACGAATTTCTTCTATTTCTTTTAAAAAATTTTCCTCCAGTAAGCCAATAACTTGCTGTAAGTTTCCTCCAAAATTTTGCAAAAAGGAGTCTTTCTTTATCATCTTCTCCCCTTCTTTCTTGACAAAATCATATTATTATATTTATGCTTATCCTTTTCATATATGACATTTTTTAAAATTTTACTGTACAGTCACAATTAATTATGTTAAAATCTCTCTAATAGTATTTAAAGCAAGATGATTTAGAAACGATGAAGTGTAAAATTTGTGAATATTAAAGGGATAAGAGCTAGTTTCTCTTATCAAAATACAGTTAAAAAAATAGTCACAAAACGAAATTTTTATAGGAGGTGTATCCTTTACAAATTATTATTTTTGTTGTTTTACATAGGGAGTAGTAAATATTTTTATACAATATTATGGAGGAAGCAGTAAATATTTCACGTGAAAAGTAGTAAGTGCTTTTTATGTTTTATATGAAGCATGAACTTTGAAATACGTTCATGTGGGGAGGCGATTTTTATTTATTCTTTTACAGTAGTACAATGTTTTTCTGAAAAAGAGGAACTTACAAATTTTTATTCTCTTTTTCCCAAAGAAAAATATGATATTAAAATTCTTGTTTATAAATTTTCAGACATAAATACAGCGTTTGAAAATATCCTTTCTCTTACAAAAGAAGTCCATTTATTTACATTCTATTTGGACAAAAATCCTATATGCATTATACAATTTATTAAAAAGTTAAAAAGTAGCAAATATGCAAATTATCCTATAATACTTTTTTCAAAAAATATGGATAATTTATCAAAAGCACTTTATATATTAAAAAAACCTTTTCAACCGGCAATCCTCCCCCTAAATCAACAAACATCTTTCATCTTAATAGAATATGTTCAATATTATTATAATATTTATAAAAAAGGGCTTCGCAAAACGCTTGTTGTAGATATTCCTTCCTGTTTTTATCGCATTAAAATAGACCATATTCTTTTTATAGAAGCACAAAACAAAAAAGTTTCCATCTGTACAAAAGACAATCAAATCACAGAAATTCCAATTACATTTCATGATATTTTAAAAAAAATACCCAAAGATACTTTGATACAATCTCATCGTTCCTATATTATCAATCCTAACAATGTTACTAGAATTGACAAAGAAGCAAAACATTGGATTGCTAGTTTTTATAACACCGATAAAAAAGCTTTTATTAGCCGTTCTTACATGAAAAATGCTTTAAATATTACAACAAAAAAGAAGAAAAACCTATGATTGACAGCTATTATTTCCAATAGTAAAATAGACATATCATTTTTAAGATTTGGAGAGGCTTTTTGTTTCTCCTCAATCGTCTATTTTAAAGGAGGAAATACTATGATAGTTGTTATGAAACATTCTGCAACAGAAGAAAATATACAATCTATTATCCAAAAATTATACAGTTTAGGCTTAGATGCACATCTTTCCAGAGGTGCCTCTATTACCATTATTGGTGTTGTGGGGGACAAGTCTAAATTTTTAGCAGAAAATCCACAACTGATGCCTGGTGTTGAAAAACTTGTTCCTATTAGTGAATCGTACAAAGTTGCAAACCTTAAATTTCACCCAGAACCTACTATTATTGATGTAAATGGTGTTAAAATTGGGGGCGACAACTTTGTAATTATGGCTGGCCCTTGTGCCATTGAAAGCTATGACCAATTGATGGCATCTGCCATTGCTGCAAAAAATGCAGGAGCACAAATTTTAAGAGGTGGTGCATACAAGCCTCGTACTTCTCCTTATTCTTTCCAAGGTTTGGAAGAAGAAGGACTTCGCTATATGGCAGAAATTAGAGAAAAAACTGGAATGCCTGTTATTACAGAAGTTACAAGCTGTAAGGCTGCCGAAACTGCTATAAATTATGTTGACATTATGCAGATTGGTGCCAGAAATATGCAAAACTTTGAATTATTAAAAGAAGTAGGAAAATCTAATTTACCAATTTTATTAAAACGGGGACTTTCTGCAACCATAGAAGAATGGTTAAATGCTGCAGAATACATTATGAATGAAGGAAATGAAAAAGTTATCCTTTGCGAAAGAGGTATCCGTACCTATGAAACTAGTACCAGAAACACCCTTGACATTAGCGCAATCCCTGTATTAAGAAGTAAAACCCATTTACCAATTTTGGTTGACCCAAGCCATGCTTCCGGTGTGCGTGACTATATTGCACCATTAAGTCGTGCTGCTGTTGCTGTTGGTGCAGATGGTCTGGAAATTGAAGTCCACCCAAATCCTACTGCTGCAATGTCTGATGGTTCTCAATCTTTAAATCCAGAAGATTTTAAGGCACTTTGTAAAGAATTAAAACCATATATTCAACTGGCAGGAAGGAAGTTTTGACCATGTTTTCTAAAATAGGCATTGTGGGACTTGGATTGATTGGTGGTTCTCTTGCCAAAGCATTCCGAAACAGAACTTCTGTCAAAACAATTGTGGCATTTAATCGCCATGAAGATGTTTTATTAGAAGCAAAACAACAAGGAATAATTGACGAATATGCAACAGAAATAACAGATATTTTTCAAAATTGTGATGTTATTTTTATCTGTACTCCTGTACAAAACATTATGGAATATACAAAAAAGTTACTTCCTTTTGTGTCAAGGCATTGTATTGTTTCTGATGTAGGTAGTACAAAATGGGAGTTATACCAAAAAATGAAACCTTATTCTACTAAATTTATGTATATTGGTGGGCACCCTATGACTGGCTCGGAACGATTTCGGTATCATGCTTCTAAAGAACACCTTTTTGAAAATGCTTATTATATTTTAACACCAGATGATAGTATTCCAAAAGAAATAACTACTGCTTTTTCGGATTTTTTACGTTCTATTGGTGCGATTACAGTAACTCTTTCCCCACAGGAACATGATTATATTGTAGCATCTATTAGTCATGTACCGCACATTATCGCTTCTGCATTAGTCCACAATGTCAAAAATTTGGACACGCCAGAACAATATATGCACCTATTAGCAGCAGGCGGTTTTAAGGATATTACCAGAATTGCGTCCTCTAGTCCAGATATGTGGCAAGGAATTTGTATGGAAAATAAAGAGCAAATTCTAAATGTACTTTGTTCTTTTGAATCTGTTATTCAAACAATTCGACAAAAGTTATCAGAAGAACAATATGACTTTGTTTATAATTACTTTGATACGGCAAGAATTTATAGAGATTCTTTCTATTCTATCACACCAAAAAGTTTTGTAAAACGCTATGAAATTACGGTAGATGTGCTTGACCGTCCTGGCAGTATTGCTATTATTGCGGTACTTTTTTCCAGTCATGGTATCAATATCAAAAACATGAGCATTGTAAACAATCGAGAGCAGGAACAGGGTGCCTTATACTTTGCTTTTGATACAGAAGAAGATAGGCAAAAAAGTATTGCTTTACTTCATGACTTAAATTATGATGTTTTTGTAAAGGATTGATAAATAATGAAAATAACACCTAAAAAAGAGATTCATACTACTATTACAGTACCCGGTGACAAGTCCATTTCCCACAGAAGTATTATGCTAGGTGCTCTTGCCAAAGGAACAACAGAAATTGAAGGCTTTTTGATGGGGGAAGATTGTCTTTCTACCATTTCTTGCTTTCAAAAATTAGGCATTCGAATAGAGCAGCAAAAAGATAAAATAATTGTACATGGGAAGGGATTACATGGCTTGACTGCCCCTACGGAAACATTAGATGTCGGAAACAGTGGCACAACCTTACGTTTAATCAGTGGTATTTTATCTGCACAGCCTTTTTGCAGCCATTTGACAGGAGATGCTTCCATTCAAAAGCGTCCCATGGAACGCATTGCTGTTCCATTGCGTCAAATGGGTGCCGTTTTAAAAGGCAGTTCTGACAAGTTATTTGCCCCTTTTGCCATAGAAGGAACCGCCTTAAAAGGAATTACTTATGCTTTACCAATGGCAAGTGCACAAGTCAAAAGTGCCATTTTATTAGCAGGTCTTTTTGCAAAAGGAGAAACCATTGTCATAGAACCTGAGCCTACCCGTGACCATACAGAAATTATGCTTCGTTGTATGGGTGCAGAGATTCAAAAAATCGGAAATGAAATCCATTGCAAACCTGTGCCAGAACTTTATGCTCATAAAATTGTGGTTCCATCTGACATTTCCTCCGCAGCTTATTTTATTGTTTTAGGCTGTATTTGCGAAAATAGCGAAATTATACTAAAAAATGTAGGAATCAATCCTACAAGAACTGGAATCCTTGACGCCCTTCTTGCTATGGGTGCTAACATCCATGTTAAAAATGAAACCATTATCAACGGCGAAAAAATAGGAGATATTATTGTAACCTCCTCAAAACTACATGGTACAACGATTGGTGGTGCAGAAATCCCTCGCTTAATTGATGAAATTCCAGTTCTTGCAGTTGCTGGCTGTTTTGCACAAGGTACTACCATCATCAAAGATGCACAGGAATTAAAAGTTAAAGAGTCAAACCGTATCAAAACAATTATTGCAGAATTAAAAAAATTTGGTGCAAATATCACAGAAACAGATGACGGCATGATAATTCAAGGAGGAACACCCTTAAAAGGTTGTACAGTGGAAAGTCATCAAGACCATCGCATTGCTATGGCTATGGCAGTTGCGGGAATGTGTGCTTCTGGACAAACAGAAATTAGGAATGCAGAATGTGTTACAATTTCCTTTCCCAATTTTTTTGACTTACTTTTAAAATAAAAAATCAAAGGAGGACAATTTTTATGATACAAACAACCATTGTTGCTTTTGGTGACAGTATTACTTTCGGTTATGGTGTCAGCAACAAAATAACCTATCCAGCGCGCTTAGAATCTTTTTTACCACAATGCTATCCTGCTGTTAATTGGAAAATTCAAAACAGTGGTGTCAATGGTGATACTACAAGAGAAGCATTAACGCGTTTGCAAAAAGATGTCCTCCATTATCACCCTAACATTGTTTTTATTATGTTTGGTTCTAATGACAGTTGTTTGATGGAAGACCAATATCGTACACCTCATGAATATGAAAAAAACATTTGTTCTATTGTGGAGCAAATTCAAAACCATAACAATCATACAGGGTTACACCATTGTCGCCCGATTGCGGTTTTAATGACACCACCACCAGTAATAGATACTGATTTTTTTCCATTTAATACCAATGACAGAATTGAAATTTATTGTGCTATTTTGAAAAAAGTTGCAGAACAATATCATTGTCCTTTCATAGATTTTTTTTCTGTTTTAAAAAATGAACCTGATTTTGATTCTTTTTTTCAATATGATGGAATTCATTTAAGTAAAAAAGGATACGACTTTTTATATGATAGTGTTTTTTCTGCACTTACACGCCTTGTAGACAAAAACGGCATCTTAACGCTTTCTTGAAAGAAAGCTTAGCAAAGAACTTTGTGCGAAACTTCGTTTCGCTGCCGTGTGTTGGAGTTGAGTAGTTGCTTTAGTTGAACAACAACGAACCACCATACGTTAAAACTTAGAATCTGTACCGTTTGCGAAAGGTAAAGTTTTTGGTCAAGCTTTTTTCAAAAAGCTTGCGAAAGCGTTGTTTTTCTCTTTTTATTATGTTATACTGTTTTTGTAATCAATATCATAATAAAGGGAGGTAATAGGAAGTGAAACAAATTTTTAAAAAATTTGCTGCTATGCTGACTGCTTTTACAATGACAGCCGGTATTTCTGTTACAACATGGGCAGAAGAAACCAACACCCATTTACAAATTAACGGAGAAACGATTGTTTTTGATAATTTACAACCTATCAACCGTCAAAATCGCGTTTTCGTTCCATTCCGTGATACACTGGAAAAAATGGGCGCTGAAATCTCCTATGATGATGCACAGCATTTGACAACTGCAACAAGAGGTAACACAACATTAAAATTTCATCCCGGAGAAACAACGGTAACTGTAAACAAAAATGGTACAGAAGAAACAATTGAAACTTCTATGGTGATTTCTTCCGGAAATACTTATGTGCCAATTCGCTTTTTAGGCGAAACATTTGATTACCCTGTCGGCTGGGATGACGCACAAAAAACTGCTTTATTGATTGATACTGACAAAATGTTGGCAGATGCAGGTTCTTTTTCCATTATGAACCGTTACATACAATACTGCAACACTTTTGCACAGCAGCCTTATGTTTTTAAAGGTACTTTTTCCTTTGAATTAAATATGCCTTATGATGAAACTGCAAGAGAATTAATGCCAATTACAGGCTCTGGCACCATGGAAGGTATTTCCGAGCAGGACAAAGTAAATATGGCATTGGCAATGCAATTAAATACAGAAGGATTAAAAAATTACATTGCAACACAAGCACCAGATGAGGAAACAGCACAAACTGCAAACAGTATTGTAACCGCATTGGAAAATGTTCAAGTAAATTATATTACAGATATGTCTACTGGAAAAATCTATTTTCAATCTCCTATGTTTGCCCTCACTGGCATGGATGGAGAAGCATGGTATTATATGGACTTAAATGAAATGTATGCTGATATGGGAATGGACATTGATTTTTCTGAGTTAATGGAAACCATCAAGGGAAACAATTTTGATTTTGAATCTTATTTAAAAGATACTTTACAAACTATTCCATTAACTAGTGTAAATGATTATGACGCTTTTCAGCAATCCGCTGCTGTTTTTATCAATCTTTTTGGAGATAGTGCTTTTCAGCAACAAGCAGATGGCTACGTTTCCCACTTTGATTTTAGTAAAGATGGTACAGATTTAAACTTTACATTAAAAATTTTAGGCTCTGATGAGGCAATCACTGGCTACAATATGGATATTTCTGCTGGTATGTCTGGCACAAACTATGTTACTGCAACAGCATCTCAAAATAATACAGATTCTACAGTAGTATTTCAGTTAAATATTCCAGATATGCTAACTGTTTTATTCAATTGTGGCATGACAATGGAACCTACTGACCAAACAGCACTTTCAGAACCTTCTGGCACAGTTATTAACATAATGGATATGATGACAAATATGGAATAATTAAAAAGTGCTTCAGACAAAAAGTTTGAAGCATTTTTTATTTTCTTTTTGCACTGTTTCCGTTACAATAGATAAAAAATAGGAAAGAAAGGAATTTTATTATGGTAAATCAAGAAACAATACAAAAAAGACGTATTTTTGGCGTTATCTCCCATCCAGACGCTGGTAAAACAACTTTAACAGAAAAATTATTGCTTCATGGTGGTGCTATCCGTGAAGCAGGTACTGTTAAAGCAAGAAGAAATCAAAAGTTTGCAAAATCTGACTGGATGGAAATTGAAAAACAAAGAGGAATTTCTGTCACTTCTTCTGTTATGCAGTTTGAATATCGTGACAAAATTGTTTCCATTATGGACACTCCTGGACACAACGACTTTGGTGAAGATACTTACCGTATTTTAACCTCTGTTGACAGTGCAGTTATGGTTATTGATGCTGCAAAAGGCGTAGAAGCACAAACAAAAAAATTATTTAAGGTTTGTAGTATGCGCCAAATTCCAATTTTTACCTTTATCAACAAATTAGACCGTCAATCCAAAGACCCACTTGATTGTATGGCAGATTTAGAGGACGCTCTTGGCTTACCTTCTACTGCTGTCACATGGCCTATTGGCAATGGTTTAACTTTTGAAGGTATTTATGACAGGCTTGAAAACAAAGTTTATGTTTACCGAAAAAATGATGTAATTGATTTAGGAGCAAATGGTGTTTATGGCGATAAATTAGATGGCATTATCAGTGAAGCAAACATTGATATTTTGCGCAGCGAAATTGAACTATTAGATGGTGCTGGAAATGCTTTTGATTTACAAGCTATCAAGGCAGGAAAACTTTCCCCTGTTTTTTTTGGCTCTGCCTTAGTTGATTTCGGGATTCTTCCCTTTTTAAATCACTTTTTAGACTGGTCACCTGCACCTGGTGCCAGAAAAACTATTTCGGGAGAAGTACAACCCACAGATGACTTTTTTAGCGGATTTATTTTTAAAATACAAGCAAATATGAATCCTGCTCACAGAGATAGACTTGCTTTTTTGCGCATTTGTTCGGGTACCTTTGAAAGAGGGATGAATGTTACCCTTTCCCGCACCGGAAAACAATTCAAATTAAGTCAGTCAACACAACTGATGGCAAATGAAAGGGAAACGGTAGAAACGGCATATGCTGGTGATGTTATCGGTATTTATGACACAGGCAATTATCAAATTGGTGACACCTTGACCACCAGCAAAGAAAAATTGTTTTTTGAACCGCTGCCTACTTTTCCACCAGAATTTTTTAAAAGAGTTCACCCTATCAATTCTTTAAAAGCAAAACAATTTCAAAAAGGAGTTGCACAGCTTGCACAAGAAGGTGCTATTCAAGTTTACCATAATGAATATCATGATATTATATTAGGTGCTGTCGGAGAATTACAATTTGAAGTATTTGAATACCGTTTAAAAAATGAGTATAACTCTGAGGTGCGCATGGAAGAATTGGACTACAGTGTGGCAAGATGGGCTTTTTCTGAAAAAGAAATTGATTTAAAAAATTATGTTTCTTCCCGTTCTACCCTCGTGTATGACAGATTTGAAAGACCTTTATTTTTATTTGCAAATCACTATACCATGCATACTTTTTTAGAAAAAAATCCAGAAATTTCCTTGTTGGAAGCTATGGATATTAATGACAAAGAATATTTATAAAAAAAACCCCCATTTATTTTTTTGATAAGTGGGGGTTTTTGATGTATGAAAGACATCAAATAAAAGCTCAGCTTTTATTTGTCTTTTGGTTGGAAAGTGAATAGGATTTCTAATTCTTCACCATTAGGAGCAATAGAAACTGCATTTCCTCCTTGTATTCCATTACTATTGTTCTCGCCCGAAACCTCAATTTGTTCTTTAGTAGTAACCTCAGAAAGATTTGCTTCTGTTGTTGCTCTTAATATTACTTTAAGAACATAATAAGATGAGCTAGATTCTTTTACAAAAGTAGTATCTGTTTCTTTTAATGATTCAAATCCATTGTTAATGTATTTTCCTATTTCTGCACTCTCTACCCTATAACCTTTATTTTCTATTACCCCTATTTCTGGATTCTTTGGTATTGTATCCCCTTCATATGGTATAGCTAACATTTTATTTATTAATATACAATCAATTGGTGTTCGCATAACTATAACATTAATCTCTTTTTCCTCTACGCTACTATTTACTCCATTGCTATCTTTATACTGTGCGTTTATTTTTAAATCATGAGATTGATCGCCTTTGATTGTCAAAGTGGTTTCTGCAAAGCCTTGATCATTAATAGGAACTTCAATTTCATCTACTTGTGTATAAAGATCAGAAGAAAAAGTTGCTAGAGTCCATGAACCCGTTTCTGGAAAATAAAACCTTACTTTACTACCTTCTGCTGCATTATTTACTTTTGCTGTTACCTTTATATCCTGTATGGCTGCTTTATCTTTTATCACTACACTATTTTGCAGAGTTCCTTGGTTTTCCTCTGGAACAGTAAGTGTCAATGACTCAATAGCTGGGTCTTGCGTTGTAAGGTTTACTGGTATGGTAAGGGTCAAGGTACTGCCATCTGCTGCAAAGTCTTTGTTTGTCAAAGCTGTTCCATTTAAAGTTACAGTTGGTTCAACAAATTTATGATTATCTTTTGCTGTCAGGGTTACGCTTGCCTGATATTCTCCGGCTGTTGCCGTTGTCCAATCTGTTACTTCTTGGTTATTTTGTTTCCATGTGATTTTACTAATGGTATATGTTTCATCTGTAGTTGTAAGTTTTGCATTTTCTGCTTCATTTACTTTTAAATTTTGCAAGCCAGTCAAAGCTACTGTTTTGATTTCTGTTGGTTTTGCTGGTTCTGGTGGTGTCACGGATGTATCTGCTGCAAGTTCTACTGGTATGGTAAGGGTCAAAGTGGTGTCATTTTCTGCCAATGTGTATGTTGTATTAGCTGTTCCATTTAAAGTTACAGTCGGTGCAACAAATTTATGGTTTGCCTTTGCTGTCAGGGTTACGCTTGCCTGATATTCTCCAGCTGTTGCCGTTGTCCAATCTACTTCTTGGTTATTTTGTTTCCATGTGATGTCACCAATGGTATATGTTTCATCTGTAGTTGTAAGTTTTGCATCTTTTGCTTCGCTTACTTTTAAATTTTGCAAGCCAGTCAGGGCTACTGTTGTGATTTTTGTTGTTTCTGCTGGTGGTGGTGTCACTGATGTATCTGCTGCAAGGTTTACTGGTATGGTAAGGGTCAAGGTACTGCCATCTGCTGCAACTCCTGTGTCAATAACATCTTTTCCATTTAATTTCACGACTGGCGCAACAAATTTATGGTTTGCCTTTGCTGTCAGGGTTACGCTTGCCTGATACGTTCCCGCTTCTGCTGTTGCCCAATTTGTTACTTCATTATTACCTTGTTTCCATGTGATGTTACCAATGGTATATGTTTCATCTGTAGTTGTAAGTTTTGCATCTTTTGCTTCGCTTACTTTTAAATTATCCAAGCCAGCCAAGGTTACTGTTTTGATTTCTGTTGTTTGTGTCACTGGAGGTGTTGGTGGCGTTGGCGGTGTCACTGGTGTATCATCTGGAGGTGTTGCTGGCGGTGCAGATTGTGTATGTTTTATTTTCCTACTACTGCTTTTCTTTCCGCCAAGTGGTTCCACATTTATTGGATTTTTAAAGTTAGAAGTATCTACCAAACTTGGGGCAGATGCTTCTAGCTTGTCAAGGGTGCCATCTCCGGAAAGGGCTGCTTTTCCTGTATTAGAGTCATGGACAAACGTTCCAAGTTGTGAAGTTTTATCAATCGTAAGATTTGTTTGTCTGTTATTTCGATTTAATAGTTCTTCTATCTGACTGCCATTTCCCATATTTGTTGTTACAAGTTGGTCAACACTTTCTATGGTTGTCTTTTTGACAGAGGTATTATTCATATTTAAAATAGATTCTCTCATTTTGTCATACACGCTATCTGGTACTGTAGGTCTTTGTATGCCATTAGAGTTGTTTGTGTTTTGGTTTTGATTTTGGTTTGTGTTTTGGTTTTGATTTTGGTTTGTACCTTGGAGTGTAGAATTTTGTCTATTGACAGCTGCTTGCAGCATACTAGTATGTCCTTGTGTATTGGCATCTTGCTGTATTACAAGCTCATCTACATTTAAGTTTTCCAGTGTAAGCGTTGCTGGCTGTGATTGTGCAAGATTGGTTTCGTTCGGAGCAGATTGACCAGAACTTGCCTGTGACTGTCCTTTATTATCATTATTTTGCATTGTGATACCTGATTCACTTTGCGTAAAACCAAAGGAATAAGCACCTGTATCTGGATTAAAGCTTATACCACTTAAGTCAAGCCTATCCCTGCCATCACTACCAAAGTTAATATTGCCGTCACCGGTAGTGGTAGCAACAACGTTATCGTCGTCGCCAGTAAAGGTAACGACTGCCTCATTATCTTTAAATTCAACACTTGCCGTTCCGCTATTTACAGGAAGTTGCGTTCCAGAAGAAACAGCTTTAAAATCAATACCATCTGCATTTACAGTAACATCCATTGGAGTAGTAACATTTTCTGTTGAAGTAGTAGCATTTTCACTATTATTAAGTTTATCAAGAATATCCTGCATCTTTGCAAGTGTTTCTTGGCTGACATTGGAGTTGGATTCTTCGTTAAGGATTTCTTCAGGGTCGCCTATTATGTTATTAATGGGTTCTCCAGGGTCTACTTTAATGTCACTTTCAGTTCCCCCTGCACCATTTCCAGTGCTTATGTTTTCTTCTATTATCTTACTAGAATTAGTAGGAACTTTTAATGTTACTATGGGTGTTGGCGGCTTGGAGTTAATTGATGAAGAAAGAATTAGTTTTTTAATAGGTTTGTCTACGACTCCTATAACAATTAGTTTTCTATCTATGACTACTAAATTCTCTATTGATTTCGTATTCTTTAGATTTACTTTTTTTGTATCTCTCTGCGCGTACGAGTTTGTTACTGTTACATCTTTTCCAATATAAGCACTTGCTACATTGGTAGTATCTTCTGTTTCCATCGGTATCACAATGACTTCCCCTACAAATTCCGCATCGGGCAAAGTCAAATCTTCACTGAAGTAAAGCAACGTTTTACCTGTTACACGTTTTCCTTGTAGTTTATCGGCATCTTCCTGATTAAAAATGACAATATTGTCTGTAATCACGTCTGGCAATTCTTCTGTTTGGGCTGCTGTCTGATTGTTTTGTGGTTGTTCCATTCTGTCTAAAGCAGAAACTGCTTCTGCCCTTGTCATATTTTTATCTGCACCAAAGGTGCCATCTGTATAGCCAGCAAGATATTCGGCAGCCACAACTGCGCCCACGGCACCTTTTGCCCATGTTGGAACGCTATCTTGAAAATGGTTTGCAGCGGTTTCGTCCGCAGAAAGTCCTTTTGCACTGGAAATCATCATAGCTGCTTGTGCTCTTGTGATGGGTTCGTTTGGACGGAAAGTACCATCTGCAAAACCTGTTGTAATTTTGTTGTGCATCGCTTGCATTACATCTTGATAAAACCAATCTTTTTGTTGCACATCTGAAAATTGCGCATTTTCAGAAGAAGGTAAAGAAGTATCAACTGTATGATTGAGGAGTCGTAAAAATTCCGCTCTGGTAATACTTTTGTCCGGCTGAAAAGTACCATCTTGATAGCCGTCAATTTTTCCGTTTTGCTGCCATTTTGTAATGGTTGCCTGCGCCCAATGTCCTGTAATATCATTTGCAAGCACCGGAATGGTTACGCCTGTTGTCATTGCAGCAGATAACAAAAAGGCGATTGCTTGTTTCTTTTTCATTTTGAAATTCCCCCTTTATGTATTATTCCTATTCATTTACTCTGCTTTTTGTTAAAAGAAAGAAATAACTAAAGTTCATCCTTTCTTGCAAAAAAGTTTTACCTCTAGTTTATATTCAACAAATTTTAAATATTTGTCAATATTTTTTGCATAAGATGTTAAAAATCTGCATGAAATGTAATTTAGCTTGTTAAAAAAGCGTGGGAGAAATTCCTGGGGAAACTTTTTTCACTAGTGAAAAGTTTCCCCAAAGTCTACACTTCGTTCCAGTCGGTGCAGAACAAACGTCCACCAGACGTTTTGCATCCCTTCAAAAACACACTTGCAAGCGTAAAAGATCTTAGGGACGTTGTCCCTAAAACCCTACAAGCTTTTTGAAAAAAGCTTGACCAAAAACTTTACCTTTCGCAAACGGTACAGATTCTAAGTTTTAACGTATGGTGGTTCGTTATCATTCAACTAAAGCAACTACTTAACTCCAACACACGGCAGCGAAACGAAAGTTGTCTACGCTTTGCTCCGGTCGGTGCAGAACAAACGTCCACCGGACGTTTTGCACCGCACAAAGTTCTTTGCTAAGCTTTCTTTCAAGAAAGCGTGATGAAAGTCAGAAGTTTCTGGAGGAACTTTTTTCACTTGTGAAAAATTCCTTCAGACCACTTCAAAAACACGCTTGGAAGCGTAAAAGACTTTGAGGACTTTGTCCTCAAACTCCTACAAGCTTTTTGAAAAAAGCTTGACCAAAAACTTTACCTTTCGCAAACGGTACAGATTCTAAGTTTTAACGTATGGTGGTCCGTTGCCGTTCAACTAAAGCAACCACTCAACTCCAACACACAGCAGCGAAACGAAGTTTCGCATAAAGTTCTTTGCTAAGCTTTCTTTCAAGAAAGCGTCAAGAAAGCGAAAATAGAGAAAGTTGATTTGTTTCAGGAATTCCTTTTAAAACACCATTTTCTTTTAATAATTCAACAAGAGTTTTTCCAACAGAAGTTCTTTGCTTAAATTCTTCTATAGTTTTAAATTCTCCACCATTTTCTCTGCCTTCCACAATCCCCTGCGCAGCAGTATCTCCCAAGCCTTGTAAAGAGTTAAATGGCGGAATTAAAGCATTTCCTTCTATAATAAACCGTTTGGCATCCGATTTATATAAATCAATGGGTAAAAAGTGAAACCCTCTTGCATAAAATTCTATGACAATTTCCAATACCGTCAGTTTATTTTTTTCTTTTGTAGTTGCTTCCATTCCTTTTTCGTTAATGTCATGAATCGCCTTTTTTGCTGTTTCTTCTCCTAAACACATAGAAACATAATCAAAGTCATCGCAGGCTCTAATACTAAAATAGGAAGCATAATAAGCCAATGGATAATTTACTTTAAAATACGCAATGCGGAACGCCATCATAACATAAGCAGCTGCATGTGCCTTTGGAAACATATACTTAATTTTTTGGCAGGAATCAATATACCAGTCTGGCACATTGTTTGCCTTCATGTCAGCAATATCATTTTCATCTAAGCCTTTTCCCTTACGCACTTTTTCCATAATTTTAAAAGATTTTTTCTTTTCCACACCCTTGTTAATCAAATAAATCATAATACTGTCGCGGGTGGAAATAGTTTCTTTTAAGGTAATGACTCTATTTTCTATTAAAGTTTGTGCATTTCCAATCCAAACATCTGTTCCATGAGATAAGCCAGAAATTCTTAATAAATCTGCAAATGTTTTTGGCTTGGTATCTAGCAACATTTGTCTGACAAATTTTGTACCAAATTCCGGAATTCCTAGCGTACCTGTTTCACAGCCAATCTGTTCTGGCGTTACCCCTAATACTTTTGGCGATTCAAATAAGGACATGGTATCTTTATCGCCTAGGGAAACACTTTGCGGATTAACTCCAGTTAAGTCATAAAGCATACGGATTACAGTAGGATCGTCGTGTCCAAGCAAGTCTAATTTTAAAAGTCGTCCACTGATAGAATGATAATCAAAATGAGTTGTGGTAACGGTAGAATTGACATCATTTGCAGGTCTTTGGATAGGGCAAAACTCATAAATATCATGGTCACTAGGAACAATCATCAATCCACCAGGATGTTGTCCTGTTGTTCTTTTGACACCTGTACAACCTTGCACTAAACGGTTAATTTCTGCATTATGGGGTGTCATTTCTTTTTTGTCAAAATATTTTTTTACAAAACCATAAGCGGTTTTATCCGCTAAAGTGCCAATGGTTCCCGCTTTAAAAACATGACCCTTTCCAAATAATTCTTCCGTATAAGCATGGGCAGTCTGCTGATATTCTCCAGAAAAATTTAAGTCAATATCTGGTTCTTTATCTCCATCAAAGCCTAAAAAAGTTTCAAAAGGAATATCATGTCCTTCTTTGTTGAGTAAGGTACCACATATCGGACATTTTTTATCTGGCATATCACAACCGCTTCCTTCTTCCATGGCTGCTGCTTTGACAACATCAGAATCAAAATCAGAATACTTGCAGTTTGGGCACACATAATGTGGTGGTAAAGAGTTTACTTCTGTAATTCCTGCCATATTTGCTACAAAAGAGGAGCCAACAGACCCACGAGAACCCACTAAATAGCCATCTGCAACAGATTTCCAAACCAATTTTTGCGCAATAATATAAAGTACAGAAAAACCATTTTTAATAATAGAATTTAATTCCTTATCTAGTCTTTGCTGTACAATTTCAGGTAGAGGGTCACCATAAATGGAAATTGCTTTTTCCATTGTAATTTGTTTTAATTCTTCTTCTGCTCCTTCAATTTTTGGAGGAAAGGTTTCATCTGGAATCGGTTTTATGTTTTCAATCATGTCTGCAATTTTGTTGGTGTTAGTAATGACAATTTCCTCTGCTTTTTGCTCTCCCAGATATTGAAATTCTAATAGCATTTCTTCTGTTGTTCTATAATATAAAGGAGCTTGATTTTCCACATCAGAAAAACCTTCTGCCGCCATAATTACTTTACGATAAATAGCATCTTCTGGGTCAATAAAATGCGTGTCGCAAGTTGCCACAACAAGTTTATTATGTTCTTCTCCCAACTGTATAATTTTTCGGTTAAAATCTTTGACATCTTCTATACTATTGACCGCTGTAATTTTTGGGGAAGCGACCATAAATTGATTATTTCCGAGTGGTTGTATTTCCAAATAGTCATAAAAATTTATAATTTCGTTAATTTCTTGTTTAGATTTATGGTCAAGTAATGCTCTATATAATTCTCCTGCTTCACAAGCACTTCCTATAATTAAACCTTCTTTTAGTTTTAGATATTCACTTTTTGGAATTCGTGGTTTTCTATAAAAATAATCAATATGTGACTTAGAAACCAATTCATATAAATTTCTTAATCCCACGCTATTTTTTACTAAGATAATCGCATGATAATATTTTAATTTATTATAATTTACAGTTTTGCTTGCTAACACGTTAATTTCATTGATATTAGTTAATCCTTTTTCTGCAAGTTTATCTAATAATTTGATAAAAATTTTAGCAGTTGCCTCTGCGTCATTGACAGCTCGGTGATGCCCTTTTAAAGAAACATCTAAATGTTCTGCAACAATATTTAACTTATGGCTTTTTAACTCTGGTAACAAGGTTCTGGATAACTCCAGTGTATCTAATACTGTATTATCAACAGAAGGCAATAAAAGTGTTTCTGCATTTTTTCGGATAAAGCCCACATCAAAATTTGCATTATGCGCCACAAGGATACTATTTCCACAAAATTCTAAAAATTTAGGCAATATTTCCGTAATCAAAGGGGCATCTTTTAGCATATCATCTGTAATATTTGTCAATTTTATAATTTCCTCGCTCAATTTGACCTGTGGATTTACAAAGGTACTAAAACGGTCTATAATTTTTCCATTTTCCACTTTTACCGCACCAATTTCTGTAATCTTGTGATTTTCCTTAGAAAGTCCAGTTGTTTCAATATCAAATACTACAAAAGTATCATCTAATGTTTGCCCCCTTGGACAAGTAACAACATTTCCCAGGTCATCAATCAGATATGCCTCCACACCATAGATAATTTTTAAATCCGAACCTTTTGCAGCATTCATAGCATCCGGGAAAGCTTGTACTACACCATGGTCTGTAATAGCGATTGCTTGATGTCCCCATTCGATTGCCCGCTTGATATAGGTTTTAACATTGGTTACGCCATCCATACTGCTCATTTGGGTATGCAAATGCAATTCAACTCTTTTTTGTGCTGCATTATCTTTTCGTTTGGGAGGTGCCTGTGCCAGCATAATATTTTTTGCCATAATATTAATTTCTTTGGCATATTTATCAAATTGCACATCACCTTGTACCCGTACATAGCTGCCTGTTTTAATAAATTCTTTTAATTCTTTTTCAAACACATTTTTTTTCTCAAAAAACTTGACTGTTGTTGAATCTGTCAAGTCTGTAATATCAAAAGAAACAACATATTTTTCGCCTTTAATTTCTCTTGCTTCTACATTAAAAATATTTCCCTCAATAATAACTTTTTCGCCTTCTATTTTGCTGTCAAAGATTTTAGAAACGTTGCCACTAAATTCTTTTCCATAAATAATTCCTTTTGAAACGTTTTCAGAAACTACTTCCATTTCCTGTACAGAACGAGTTTGCTGTATCTCTGCTTGCTTTGCATTAATTTGTTCTATCAATTCTTTTTCTTTTAAAATTTGACGTTGTGACATTTTTTCTTTTTCTTCTTGGGAAAGGTGAATGTCTTTAAATAAAACAGGGTATTGCAAACCAACTTCTTGCGCCAGCCATTGCTGTACTTTTTCAGCTATTCCTTTTTTTGACATATAATAAGCCATATTATTTTTAACATGGATAAATAATTTTTTTTGCTCCACTTTCCAAAAAGAATCTTTTATGACTCCTTTGCATACGGGACTTTGTTCAGAAATTTTATAAGATATATTTTCCCAATATCGTTCTATTATTTCTCCATCAGAAAGTTCTTGTACTTGAAAAAACGGAATAATTTTTATTGTTTCCACAGGTAACAAGCGAAATAATTCTTCTTTTAGCTGTTGAAGCAAGGGATAATTTAATATTTCTTTAGAAGTCAAATGCAGCTCTAACTCCTTATCTGATTTACTGATAATAATGTTTGTTATGGTGGTACTGCAAAGAGCAGATTGTAAAGTATAAGAAAGTGGTATTTTTCTAAAAACGCTTGAAAATGTTTGTGGTATCATGATAGTCATATCCTTTCTGTAGGTTTTAAAAAAAGGGAATTATGCTTTTTAACCAAATTTAGCAAGAATTCCTCCGCCTCTATAGGCGGGGGATGAATTGCG